>NZ_JABUZD010000067.1:0-3908 GCF_014897875.1 Halomonas sp. 3A7M | reverse complement strand
GCGACGATATTGGCTGGATGAAATCTTTCATGCGTTTGCCCTGCCTAAATTAGCAGCGTTTTAATTGGCCACGGACACTCACGGAAAACACGGACAAGGTCAAAAACAAAAACCAATAAAGAATTTAAGGCTTTGTCCGTGCCGTCCGTGAGTGTCCGTGGCGAAATAGGTTTCCCGTGAGGGTCCGTGGCTAGATATTATCGTTTGGCTGCTATCAGGCGCTGTAGGTATTGGCCGTATTGGGTTTTGGCGAGTGGTTTGGCGAGTTCGGTTAGGTGTTCGTCGCTGATCCACTGTTGCTGCCAGGCTATTTCTTCCAAACAAGCTATTTTGAGACCCTGTCGGTGTTCAATAGTTTGTACGTATTGGCTGGCTTCTAACAGGCTGTCGTGGGTGCCGGTGTCTAACCAAGCGAAGCCGCGGCCTAGCCGTTCTACACGTAAATCGCCACGCTGCAGGTAGGCGTTATTCACACTGGTGATTTCCAGCTCGCCACGCTCTGAAGGCTTTACGTTTTTGGCGACTTCTACAACATCATTATCGTAGAAATATAGCCCCGTAACGGCGTAAGCAGACTTGGGCTTTTTGGGTTTCTCTTCAATGGAGATAGCGCGACCCTGCTCATCAAATTCAACTACGCCGAAACGCTCAGGGTCTTTCACCAAATAGCCAAATACCGTTGCGCCTGACGTGCGGGAACTGGCGCGTTTTAGCTGATCTGAAAAGTGTTGACCATGGAAAATGTTGTCGCCTAGCACCAGGCAAACGGGGCTTTCGCCAATAAACGCTTCACCGATAATAAAGGCTTGTGCCAGACCATCAGGACTTGGCTGTTCGGCATATTGTAGATTGATGCCAAAGTCTTCTCCGCTGCCGAGCAGGTTTTGGTATTGAGGTAAATCTTCAGGTGTGGAGATAATCAGAATATCGCGGATGCCTGCCAGCATGAGCACCGAGATCGGGTAGTAGATCATCGGCTTATCGTAAATTGGCAGTAATTGCTTGGATACACCACGAGTAATGGGGTGTAACCGTGTGCCCGAGCCCCCAGCCAGGATAATGCCTTTTCTTTGTGAGTTTTGGCTCATAGTGGGCTCTTTCATCGGTTTAGCTAAGGGTTTTCATTTTTAGCCACGGACACTCACGGAAAACACGGACAAAGTCATAAGCAACAACTCAATAACAAATAAATGGTTTTGTCTGTGACGTACGTGTCGTCCGTGGCGAATAACGTTTTTTTAATTACTGAGATGTTCTTTAAGCGTTAATGCTAGCTGGCTCTGCCAGGGCGGCATGGTAATGCCTAGTGCGCTTTCTAACTTATCCAACGCCATGCGTGAGTTCAGCGGGCGCTGAGCGGGTGCTGGGTACTCTGCCGTGGGGATGACTGCGGTGCTTTCAGGCGTAATCGTTAGTGCTTCCCCTGCTTTTCGGGCTTGACTGAAAATCTCGCTGGCGAAGCCGTGCCAGCTGGTTTCCCCCCTGGGGGCTAAGTGGTAAATGCCTTGGGGAATGTGAATAGAGAGCCGTGAGCCGTGAACCGTGAAAGACAACGCGGTGATTTGAGCGATTAGGCGCGCGGCCGTAGGCGCGCCTATTTGATCGTTGACGATGCTTAGCGCTTCCCGCTCGCGGCCCAGGCGAAGCATGGTTTTCATAAAGTTGCTGCCACGGGCAGCGTAGACCCAGCTAGTGCGAAAAATCAGGTGGCTGGCACCGCTTTCGATAATCCCTTGATCCCCTTCCAGCTTGGTTTGGCCGTAAACGCTGAGTGGGCCTGTGGGGCTATCTTCCTGCCAGGGTGTTTCGCCGTTGCCTGGGTAAACGTAATCCGTTGAGTAGTGCACCAGAGGAATGCCGTGCTTGGCTGCATATTCCGCTAGCTGCGCGGGCAATTCAGCGTTTAAGCGCTGTGCCTGCCCTGGTTCACTCTCGGCGTTATCAACCGCTGTGTAGGCCGCCGCGTTGAGTATTAAGCCAGGCTGGTGTTTGGCAAGGTAAGTATCTACTGCGTCGGCGTTGGTTAAATCGAGTTCTTGGCGTGTCGGGGCCAGAATAGTGCCGAACGGGGCAAATTGGCGCTGGAGTTCAAAGCCTACTTGGCCGTTACCGCCGGTGATTAGGATGTTCATGAAATACTTCCCAGCCGTTGACCTTGGTAACTGCCGTCTTGTACGCGTTTCCACCAGGTTTCGTTGGCGAGGTACCACTGCACGGTTTTGCGTAGACCGGTTTCGAAGGTTTCTTCTGGCGTCCAACCGAGCTCTCGTTCAATTTTGCTGGCATCAATGGCATAGCGTACGTCGTGGCCGGGGCGGTCGGTTACGAAGGTGATGAGCTCACGGTACGACTGTTCCTGTGGCACTAGCTCTTGGAGCAGGTCACACAGCGTTTCAACAACGGTGAGGTTGGCTTTTTCATTATGCCCGCCGATGTTGTAGGTTTCGCCGATTTCGCCTTCTGTAGCCACTTTGATTAAGGCGCGGGCGTGGTCTTCCACATATAACCAATCGCGGATTTGCTGGCCATTGCCGTACACCGGTAGCGGCTTACCTGCTAGGGCATTGAGGATCATCAGCGGGATTAGTTTTTCTGGGAAGTGATATGGCCCGTAATTGTTGGAGCAATTGGTCACCAGTGTGGGCAAGCCGTAGGTGCGCTGCCATGCGCGCACTAGGTGATCAGAACTGGCTTTACTGGCCGAGTACGGCGAACTAGGTGCATAAGGCGTGGTTTCTGTAAAGAGGTCGTCGGTGCCTTCCAAATCACCATACACTTCATCTGTACTGATGTGATGAAAGCGAAAGGCTTCTGCCTTGGCTGCATCCTGCTGCTGTAGCGTTTTCCAGTACGCGCGGGCGGCTTCTAGCAATACGGCGGTGCCTACCACGTTGGTTTGAATAAACTCGGCGGGACCGTCGATGGAGCGGTCTACGTGGCTCTCTGCAGCCAGGTGCATCACTACATCGGGCTGGTGCTGTTCAAACAATTCCTGCATGGCCGGAGCGTCGCAAATATCTGCCTGCACAAAGGTGTAGCGTTCGTTGCCTTCCACACTTGTCAGCGACTCGAGGTTACCCGCGTAGGTCAGCTTATCGAGGTTAATCACCCGGTGCTGGGTATTATTGATCAATTCACGCACTACCGCTGAGCCAATAAAGCCGGCACCGCCGGTGACAAGAAATGTTAAACACTTCATAAGGGGCATAATTCCTAACTACTTTACTCGGTGAATGCACCCACGAATCATGCTGCGCATTGATTTGGGGCTTCATCGCTCCACCACAATGTGGAGAGCGTGACCGGCATCCTCGGTGAGTCAGGGGTGCATTGGCCTCCTGACACCTGCCCGTCCTTTCGGCGGGTCAGTTTGTGTTTCCACGCCCAGTAACTGGCACCGATGTTATAGCTGGCGTTAAGGTCGGCGTTGAAGCGTTTGCCGTTGGCAAACGTAGTTTCAAGCCTTAGAACCCGTAGCCATAGTGCTTACCGGCTTAATTATCATTTAGTATTGTCAATGAAGTATCGGCACAAATGCTTGACGGCTCCCATGCTCGACCGGATAGAAATGATCCTGCGCGACTTGCTGCATCAGTGGGGCTGCGAGTTGGTAGAGTTTGGCGGTGAGGCCGACCATGTACATTTACTGCTCGAGACACCGCCCACGGTGAAGCTGTCCAATCTGGTCAAAAACCTAAAATCGGTCACTGCCCGTCGAATGCGTAAAGAGTTTGCCAGCGAGCTTGCGCCTTATTACTGGAAACCGTCTTTCTGGAACCGCGCTTACGCGCTCATCAGTGTGGGCGGGCGCACCAACATCGAGACGTTACTGCGCTACATCGAACACCAAGACGACCCTCGCAAGCCAGGGCAAACGCATGAAAGATTTCATCCAGCCAATATCGTCG
>NZ_JABUZD010000065.1:0-3154 GCF_014897875.1 Halomonas sp. 3A7M | reverse complement strand
CGACGATATTGGCTGGATGAAATCTTTCATGCGTTTGCCCTGGCCAGACACCAGCCTGCGCGATAACGAGAACGTGCCGCTGGGTGAATCGGTGTTTGATTACTTCGAACGTGAGGTAAAACCCCACGTACCGGATGCCTGGATCGACGACAACAAGCGTGATGAGCTGGATGGCCGCATCGGTATTGTCGGTTTCGAGATTCCTTTCAACCGCCATTTCTACCAGTTCACGCCCCCGCGCCCGCTGGAAGAGATCGACGCCGACCTCAAAGCCTGCACCGATAAGATCAAGCAGATGATCGAGGGGCTGTCGGCATGATAATGAAAAAGCCCCTGAATGCGCGGTTGATCTTGTGGGCATCATTGCCTACTCTTACCGGCAACAACACCCGCCAAGGCTCTGCTATTTGCAGCATCCTCAAACCGGCGGGTTACTTTTTCAGCAAATGTTTTACATCCCCCCTGATGACACACCCGTCATGCTTCTCACGGCAGCATGCTTTGGCGGGTTTTTTTGATTTCAAAAATAATCACCTTAGAGTGGCGCTGGTGAGCACTTGCCTTGCTGAACAAAATTGTCTAACATTTACGTCAAGAAAACCCGCCAAGGCTATGCTCGCAAGAGTACCCTCAAACCGGCGGGTTACTTATTTGTGGGGTTTGAAATGAAGTTCAGCAAACCCGCCAGTACCTATGAAGAGCAGCTTTCCATTCTGCGCAAGCGCGGTCTTGGTGTGAATAACCCGGCTAGCGCGCTGCATTACCTAAGCCATCTCAACTATTATCGGCTAACTGCTTATTGGCTACCGTTTCAGGAGCAGTCATCACCCCGCCAGTTTCATAAGGGAACTGATTTTGAGGACGTGGTGAACCTCTATGTCTTTGATCGCGAATTCCGGCTGTTACTGCTTGATGCGATTGAGCGGATAGAAGTTTCCTTTCGAACGGCCTGGGCCTACTACATGGCTCACCGATACGGTTCTCATGCCTATCTTGATCCAGGGCTTGCAAAGCGTTCTAGCTGGCACGTTAAAAATCTCGCCAGTTTAAAAAAAGAAATATCACGCTCTGATGAAGTATTTATCGAACATTATCAGCAGACCTGCTGCGAGCCTGAAACGCCCCCCGTATGGGCAGTGTGTGAGGTCATGTCGCTTGGGCTGCTGTCACGTTGGGTCAACCAGCTGCCGCCAGGTGATGTGAGCCAGATAGCATCAATCTATGGCTTGGATCAGAGCGTTATGCGTTCAACCCTTCAGCATATTACCTACGTACGCAATCTATGTGCTCATCATAGCCGCGTGTGGAATCGCCGTCTTACTGTGACCATGAAAGTGCCAAACCGTAAACCTGCTGAAGTTGCTGCGGTGGTGAACCCTGCAAGTCCGCGTAATATCTATAACACGCTCACTATGTTGGCTTATTTACTGGATAAGATCAGCCCAGGACATACCTGGAGGCAGCGTTTAGGTAAATTACTTGCTAGCCATGATGTTGATACCCAGCAGATGGGTTTTTTACCCAATTGGCAGGCCCAACCATTCTGGGTAGGTGCCTTGCAAGAAATGCAGCCAGGGAGCCATTTATGACTTACCCCGCCTATCCCGAATACAAGGATTCCGGCGTTGAGTGGTTGGGGGAAGTGCCGGTGCATTGGAGCGTGCCAAAACTTAAACACTTAGCGCGTATTCGTAATGGGCGTGATTACAAAATAGTGGAAGTTGAAAGTGGTGGGTACCCAGTAATTGGTTCGGGTGGTGAGTTTGCGCGGGCTAATAATTTTTTATTTGATGGTGAATCTGTTCTATTAGGCAGGAAAGGGACAATTGATAAGCCCCTGTATATTAATGGTCCTTTTTGGACTGTTGATACAATGTTTTATACAGAGCTTAGCCAGAGGGTAGATGGTCGATTCCTTTATTATTATACGACTTGTTTTCAGTTTGATCAGTATTCAACCAATACTGCTCTTCCAAGTATGGCTCAAGAGGATTTGGTCAATATTTACCTAGCTACCCCTGAACTTCCTGAGCAAGCTCACATAGCCACCTTCCTCGACCACGAAACCGCCCGTATCGATGCTTTGGTGGAAGAGCAGCAGCGCCTGATAGAGTTGCTCAAGTAGAAGCGCCAGGCGGTGATTTCCCATGCCGTCACCAAAGGGCTCGACCCCGATGTTCCGATGAAAGACTCCGGGGTGGAGTGGCTGGGGGAGGTGCCGGCGCATTGGGGTGTGGTTAGGGTTAAGCATATCAAAGCCTCCATCCAGCACGCTTTTGTTGATGGACCATTTGGTTCTAATTTGAAGAGTGATCATTTCATAGATGACGGTGATGCCTACGTCATAGAAAGTGGTTTCGCCACTAAAGGTGTTCTTAACAATGAATCACTAAAGCAAATTACACATGAGCATTTTTCTACAATTTCAAGAAGTCAGGTGAAAGGTGGGGATATAGTTATATCCAAAATTGGGGCCCGATATGGGATGTGCTCAATACTCCCTGAGCTTGACAAACCAGCCGTTGTGTCAGGAAATTCGCTTAAGTTGACTGTAGATTTAAAGCTGTGCGATCCAATTTTTGCTGTACTTGTACTTCGATATCTTCGAGAGAGGGGGGCGATAGAAGATATTGTTAATATGACAGCTCAGCCAGCGCTATCTCTTGGAGAAATGAATAACCTTCCTTTCCCTCTTCCTAGTTTAGAAGAGCAAAAAGAAATTCTAAAAGATGCATCGCAAAGAATTACAAAATTCGATGATATGGCTGGTGAGTGCGAGCATCTTATCGCTTTGTCTCAAGAACGTCGCTCTGCCCTGATCTCTGCCGCCGTCACCGGCAAGATCGATGTACGCGGCTGGCAGCCGCCAGAAAAACTTCAAGCGGCTAATGACGACGCACAGAAAGGGCATGAGGTAGTCGCCGTATGAGCCTTGAGCGTAACTCCGCCTATTTAAGCGGTTTGCTTGCAGAGCTTCGCAAGCTACCAAGTGAAACCTCCTGGTTGGAGTTTAAGCGCAACAATGCTGATCCACATGAGATTGGCGAATATATAGCGGCGCTTTCAAATGCGGCGGCATTGGAGGGCAAAAGTGCGGCCTATATGGTGTGGGCGGTGATTTTCAACCCAGTTGTCCAAATAGCTGCGTTTAAGC
>NZ_JABUZD010000069.1:0-47086 GCF_014897875.1 Halomonas sp. 3A7M | reverse complement strand
AGCACTAGAAACCGCAGGTGCTGCACTTATTAGTTGAATTCAGGTCACTGAACCATTTTTTATGTACGCAATTGGATACTTAACCATCTTATCGATTAACGTAACGTCGTTACTCTTAAATCCAGCAACATAGTTTTCCATGTAAGTGTCATGCACTTCAGATCGTAACTCTTCGAATGACATAGCACCTCCTCAATACTTGTTGAACAATTTCGGTGGCATCTTACTGTTCCAAGAATGCGCTAACAAATATCCCATTAGTTGCTCATCATCTCTATAAATAAAACAACTACCTAGCGATCTCAGCCACTTATCCTGCAACACCTCTAGGCTCTCTGGTTCAACCAAATGGTAGACTTCTGCTTGCAGCTTCAAGATCTCAGGCCAAGTTGTTTCCACGATAGATTCTATTGACATACTCTGACCTAAAATACTTTGGGCATAACAGCGTGTTCTAGCTCATTAGTCCAGGAATACGCACTTGATGACGTCACTCAGGTACGATTTAGTGCTACCGCAGCCCTTTCGGCTAGTTAAAAAAAGACACGCTACCGCCCCGGTACAACTGGGCTGCATTAACACGCTCCGCTGGCGACCGTCTGTGTTTTTCTTGTCTGATACTACGTTAAGCAAACTATCTATTTTTGACATTACTCAGTTTTCTTCGACATGGCAAAGTCCTTTCGCGGGTGACTCATTCACTCTTTCCTCGCGATATTCGTTACCGCGCGCTACAAGTTGCTTTGATTGGTTATAACGGCGCGGCTAGTGTTGGCGGCATTATCATCGCGCGCTGAAGCGCCCTCCCACAATAATTCGAGGCCTATGGGCAGCAGCACGCACCGCACTACATGAATGCACTTATTGTTACGTTTATGCGAAGCTTCCCGCGCCTTCTACTAGCCAATTGTTGAAAACCCGATTAGCCTGCTAACTCAACCAGCAAGGGATTGAGATGCAAGAGACAACGATGCGGCAGCGGGTGGCGGGTGTTTTGATTCTGCTTGGGCTGTTCGCTCAAATTATTGGCTTTATCGGCGTGATACCGACGGCGCAGGCGGTGAGCTATGTGCTGTGGGTGGCGGTGGCGCTGCTGTGGCGGGATATCCCGCGCCGTTCGCGCATTCAGGCGGGGATATTAATTACCCTTGGGGTGCTGATGCTGGTAGTGGCGCGGGTGATGTATGGTGCCAATGTAAATTGGCCTGCCATGCTTCAGGGCAATGTGTTTGTGGCCACGATGCTGGTGGGCGTTAGCTTTATTTCGTTGATTGGCACCCAGGGTAATAAGCGCCCACCGGGCAAACGGGTGACCGGTGCAGATGGCGTGCTGCGCACGTGGCTGGGGGTGCACTTTCTCGGCACTATTCTGAATCTTTCGACGATCTTTATGGTGGGCGACCGCTTAGCTAGGCGCTCTCCGTTAACCATGCCCCAGCTGTTGGCATTGAATCGCGGGCTTTCAAGTGCGGCATTGTGGTCGCCCTTCTTTGCCTCTATGGCGGTGGTGATTGCCTTGGCGCCCGAAGTTCAGTACGGCCAGATTGCGCTGGTTGGGTTTCCGTTGGCTATGCTATCGGGGCTATTAACCACCCTAGAGTTGAGGCGTCGATTTGATTTAACCGAGATCGACGGCTTTTCACTTTCGCCACGCAGCCTGTTAATGCCGGCGAGCATGGCAGCACTGGTGATGCTGTTTCACTTTTGGCTGACGCCGTCGCTCACCATTGTCAGTATCATTACCTTTTTACTGCCAGTGGTAGCGGTGCTGAGCAACCTGCGGGAAGGTTCGCGCTATACCCTGCGGCGCATTCGCCAACACACCACCATACGGCTACCCGCCATGCGTGGGGAAATTTCGCTGTTTTTAGCAGCGGGCTTATTAACGCTGGGGCTTTCTACCCTGGTAGCGGCCGCAGCAGGTGACGACTGGACGCTATTTACTACCTTTGGCATGTGGCAAGCCATGGTGAGCTTTGCGGCGATTACGCTGAGTGCGCTGGCGGGGTTACACCCGATCATTGGCGTTTCCGTGCTGGCATCTATTTTGAATTTAGCAAGCGGTGAGCAAACGCTGTTTGCCTTTGTTGCACTCAGCGCTTGGGCGGTGGGTACCAGCGTTGGGCCGTTATCTGGCATTAACCTTTCGCTGCAGGGGCGCTACGGAATCAGCGGCTACCGCATGATGAAAAACAATTTACTGTATGCCGCCATGATGAGCCTGCTCTCGCTGGGTGCGATCGCAGGCCTGAGCATCTGGGTCAATTAAGTGATGAGTGCGCTAGCCTCTTAGGTTTCGACGATTTTACTGGGAAAGCGGTAGAAATAGCGGTGGCCACACTGGTGGCATGGCTCCAGGCGCGAGACGCTTTCTAGCATCACCTGGGCATCGCAGTGTACGCACGCCATCAGGCCCGGCGCGGCGACTTCACCTTCGCAGTAGTCGGCACGGGCGGCTTCCAGGTCATCTTCGAAGCGTTCGCGTTCCACCACGCTGCGGTCGGCGATTGAAAGCAGCGATTCCGCCACTCGTCGTGAAAGGCTGTCGATATCAATGCCCAACCAGCTAGCAACCTGCTTACCGGTATCTGCCATGTAGTAGCGCATATCTTTCAGGTCACGCTCTACCCAGGCACGCAGCAGTGCTAGCTCGTCTTTGGTGTACTCTTCTAACTCCGCCTCAAAGGCAACGGCGTCGTCCAAATCCTTTTGTAAATTATCCCAGGTAAGGTCGTTGGCTCCATCCTGCATGCGTTCAAGCAGGCGCTCGTAGCCTTCACGCAAACGGTGATCGTTATGTTGTTCCATGGTACCTCTCCTTTTGTCGACCCAAGGTGCGGCCTATCATCGGCTAACCGTTCAAGGATACACCTGCATAGGATACAATCGACGCTACTTATCTGACAGCCGTCATCCATTATTCACTTTACGCCCTTTTAGGGGCGAATTACCCCAAGGCATTGAAAACACCGATGGACGCACATTATAGCCCCCGTGAGATTGAACGTGACGCCCAGCAGTACTGGGACAAACACCAGTGCTTCAAAGCAGTAGAAGACGCCAACCGCGAAAAGTTCTACTGCCTCTCCATGTTCCCCTACCCCAGCGGCAAGCTGCATATGGGTCACGTGCGTAACTACACTATCGGCGACGTTGTGTCCCGTTTCCAGCGTATGCAGGGTAAAAATGTCATGCAGCCTATGGGCTGGGATGCGTTCGGTATGCCTGCGGAAAATGCCGCCATTCAAAATCAGGTGCCGCCTGCGAAGTGGACCTATCAAAACATTGATTACATGCGTAACCAGTTGAAGGCACTTGGCTTTGCCTACGACTGGAGCCGCGAATTCGCTACCTGCGATACCAGCTATTACCGCTGGGAGCAGTGGTTCTTTACCAAGCTGGTCGAAAAAGGCTTGGTCTATAAGAAAATGTCCACGGTGAACTGGGACCCGGTTGACCAAACGGTACTGGCTAACGAGCAGGTGATTGACGGCTGCGGCTGGCGTTCTGGTGCACCGGTAGAGCGAAAAGAGATCCCGCTGTGGTTCTTGAAAATTACCGACTACGCCGATGAACTGCTGGCAGATCTTGATAATGTCGAGTGGCCCGAGCAGGTCAAAACCATGCAGCGCAACTGGATTGGTAAATCCCGTGGCGTTGAGATGACCTTTGATATTCAGGCGAAAGATGGCAGCGCCTGCGAGCCGCTGGCGGTGTATACCACCCGCCCGGATACGCTGCTGGGTGTCACCTACGTGGCCGTCGCCGCTGATCACCCACTGGCCAAGCAGGCGGCCGCACAAAACAGCGAACTGGCGGCGTTTTGTGACGAGTGCGCCAAAGGCGGCACGTCGGAAGCCGAAATGGCTACCAAAGAAAAGCTGGGCATGCTCACTGGGCACAAAGCTATTCACCCGCTCACCGGTGATGAAGTGCCGGTCTTTGTGGCCAACTTCGTATTAATGGAGTTTGGTACTGGCGCAGTTATGGCGGTACCCGCCCACGACCAGCGCGACTGGGAATTTGCGACCAAGTACGGCGTAGAACTCAAGCCCGTGGTCGCCGATGCCAACGGCAACCAGCCGGATATTTCCGAAGGTGCTTATGTTGAGCACGGTACGCTGATTAACTCAGGCGAATTCGATGGCCTGGAATTCCAGGCGGCGTTTGATGCGATTGCCGCGAAGCTGACTGCGCTTGGCCGTGGTGAAGTAAAAACCAATTACCGTCTGCGCGACTGGGGGATTGCTCGCCAGCGTTATTGGGGTGCGCCAATTCCTGTGAAATACGGCCCGGAAGGCCAAACTGTGCCGCTCTCTGATGATGAACTGCCGGTTGCACTGCCCATGGAAGTCACCGTTGATGCTTCCGGCTCGCCGCTGAAGAAGATGCCCGAGTTTTCTGAACTGGGCGATGGTTGGGTGCGCGAAACCGATACCTTCGATACCTTTATGGAATCGTCCTGGTACTTCGCCCGCTTCTGCTGCGCGGATAACCACGAAGCAATGTTGGACGAGCGCGCCAATTACTGGCTGCCCGTGGATCTGTATATCGGCGGTATCGAGCACGCGATCCTGCACCTGCTCTACGCCCGCTTCTTCCACAAACTGCTGCGCGATTTCGGCATGCTGGATTCCGATGAGCCGTTCCAGCAACTGCTCACCCAGGGCATGGTTATCGCAGAAACCTTCTACCGCTTGAAAGATAATGGTGGCAAGGAGTGGTTTAACCCCGCTGATGTGGACGTTAAACGCGACGAGAAAGGCCGCCCATTAAGCGCTGTTCTGATCAGCGATGGCCTGCCGGTAGAGATGGGCGGCATCGAGAAGATGTCTAAATCGAAAAACAACGGTGTTGATCCTCAGTCGATGATCGACAAGTTTGGTGCCGATACCGTCCGCCTGTTTATGATGTTTGCCGCACCGCCCGAGCAGTCGCTGGAGTGGTCGGATTCCGGCGTTGAAGGTGCGCACCGTTTCTTGAAACGGACTTGGCGTCAGGTGACCGAGCACCTTGCGGCTGGTACACCGGGCGAATTGACGGTTGATGCGTTAAACGACGACCAAAAAGCACTGCGTCGTAAGACCCACGAGACAATCAAGAAAGCCAGTGATGATATTGGCCGGCGCACCACCTTTAATACCGCCATTGCCGCGGTAATGGAACTCTCTAACGCAGTGGCCAAGTTCGACGATACGTCCGCGCTCGGCCTGGCTGTCAGTCGCGAAGCGCTTGAGACATGCGTGTTGCTGCTGGCACCCATTACACCGCACTTGTGCCACACGCTGTGGCAGCAATTAGGCTATGACCAGCCTGCCATTGAAGCCCAGTGGCCGAAGGTGGATGAAGCCGCGCTCACCCGCGACAGTATCGAACTCGTCGTGCAAGTGAACGGAAAGCTGCGCGCGCGCCTAGAAGCCCCGGCCAGCGCAGATAAAGCCGCCATCGAGCAACTGGCGATGGAGAACGAAAACGTCCAGCGCCATCTGGAAGGTAAAACGGTTCGGAAAGTCATCGTTGTACCCGGCAAGCTGGTTAACATTGTGGTGAGTGGATGAAACCATCCCAACACGTTACACGCCGTCGTTTCCTCGCTACCAGCATCGCCGCCTCAGCGGCGGTGCTGCTCAGCGGCTGCGGGTTTCGCTTGCGCGGTTTAGATTCAATGCCGCGCCTGCCGGCCCTGTCACTAGAGGGCGACGACAAAAGTGCCTTGGCCCAACAGCTACGCATCCGGTTACTGCAGCAAAGCAGCGAGGTTTCTGATGGCGCCCCCTGGCGGGTCACGCTGGGCTCACCGACGCTTCGCCAACGCCGTATTGGCAGCGAAGGGCGTGCCAGCCAAGAACATGAGCTAACGCTAAGCACGTCTCTCTCCGTACAGCAGCGAGAGGACAATGCTTATGTGCTTAATAATGCAACGATAACGACCGATACACGCATTCGGGTCAGCGATGATGACCTGCTCAATCGCGAAACCCTCTTTCAAGAAGCGGAACAAACGCTAACGCGACAACTGGCTGAGCGCATTGTCGAAAGACTGGCGAACCTTGAGGCCATTCAGTGAAGGTATTTTCGGATCAGCTTCCCGCAGCCTTAGCAAAAAAATTGCCTAAGGTGGTGATTGTTGCCGGTGATGAGCCACTGCAACATCGTGATGCCTGTGATGCCGTGCGCTCAGCCGCGCGGCAAGCGGGTGTTGAAGAGCGGGAAGTGCTTGATGTAGAGCCTAACTTTGCCTGGGGCCGACTGCTGGAAACCGCCAGCAACCTCTCTTTATTCGCCTCTAATAAGCTTCTGGAACTGCGGCTGGGGACACACAAACTTGGCCAAGATGGCAGTAAAGCACTGGCACAGTATGCGGAATTGATGGATGGCAGTGACGACTTGCTGCTGATTAGCATGGGCAAGCTAGACGCCAAGCAACAAAAAAGCGCTTGGTTTAAAGCACTCGATAAACACGGTTTATTTGTACCTGTATGGCCCGTTGATGCTTCGCGATTAGGCTACTGGCTGCGGGATCGCGCATCGCTGCATGGTTTGCAAATTGACCTAGAAGCGGCTCGTTTATTGGGTGAGCGCACCGAAGGTAATCTGTTGGCCGCTGATCAAGAGCTGCAAAAACTCGCGCTGATTCATCCACCTAATACTCGCCTTAATGTTGAAAGCATTGCCCAAGGCGTGGAAGACAGCACCCGCTTTGATGTGTTTAACCTTGCGGATGCCTGTTTAAAAGGAGAGCCAAGCCGGGCCTCGCGTATCGTTAACGGGCTGCGCAGTGAAGGGGTTGAAGCTCCCATCGTGCTTTGGGCACTCAGTCGCGAGCTACGCACCCTGCTTTCGCTGCACCAGCATTTGGATCAGGGACAAAGCTTTGAGCACGCGTGTAAAACTCAGAAACCAATGATTTTTGATAAACGCCGCCCCGCTTACCAAAAAGCGATCAGTCGCCTATCAATGAAACGTTTACACAAACTCCTGCTGATGGCCCAACGGTTAGATCTTGCTGTGAAAGGGGCTTCTGCGGTGCCCTTATGGCCAGGGCTTCATGACCTAGCCATGACCATGGCGGGCGGTAAAGGGCTGTTAGCTGAATCCCCTTGGACCTACCGCATTAGTGCAAATAATTAGCACTTTTCGTTTTCGCCTTAAATCCAGTACGGTTTATTTCTATACTATTGATTCAGGTTACAAATTACCTTGCTCCCCGATACGTCTAAGGATGAAGACAATGAAAAAAGTGCGTGCTTATCTCTCAAGCTTACTGATCGCTGCGTTAGTCATTACCAGCCTACCTGTTGCCGCTGCGCCCACAGCCCCGCAGAGTATGGACGCTACCTCTACAGACTTAGTCTCTACCCAATCTGTTTTAGCAGGCGACCGCGCAGGTGCTGACCGCGAGCGTATCAATGAAATTCTCGCCCGTGCAGATGTGCAAGAAGAGCTGCTCAAGCAGGGTGTCGATCTAGATGACGTTGAAGCCCGCGTTGCCGCACTAAGCGATGCAGAAGCGCAGCAAATGGCCGAACAACTCGAACAGCTGCCCGCCGGCGCCGGCGTGATTGGCGCCCTGTTTGCGGTATTCGTTATCCTACTAGTGACAGACATTCTCGGCCTGACCGATGTTTATCCGTTCACTCGCTGATTTGACTGCCATGATGAAACACCTTTTAAACGCCCGCTTTGCGGGCGTTTTACTGCTTGCCCTACTGCTGCCCACTCTGCTTAGCGGCTGCGCCAGAAGCCCGGTGCTGCTAGAAAGCACTAAAGCTAGCCTAGCACCGCAAACTGAGCTGACCGAAGTACCGTTTTACGCCCAGACGGCGTATCAGTGTGGCCCAGCAACACTGGCAATGGTGCTCAATCACCAGGGGGTAGATGCAGGGCTTGAGCAGTTAATCCCACAGGTATTTCTGCCTGGGCGAGAAGGTAGCGTTCAGCCTGAAATGCTAGCCACTGTGCGCCGTTATAAGCAGTTGGCGATTCCCGTTCGTGGCACCATGGATGCATTGCTCGGCCATTTGGAAGCAGGTGACCCTGTAGTGGTGATGCAAAACCTCGCCTTGCCAGCTTTCCCGATGTGGCACTACGCGGTGGCCATTGGTTTTGATTTACCTAATCAAACGCTGATTTTACGTAGTGGCGAAATCGAACGACATACGATGTCGTTTAGCCGCTTTGATGCCACCTGGGCACGCAGTGAGCGCTGGGGGTTTGTGGTTAGCGAACCAGGAAGCCTGCCCGAAGGCGTTACCGCCCGCAATGCACTGGAAGCCATTAGCGCTTACGAGGAGCAGCATGGGCCTGTAGCAACACTTTCCAGTTGGCAAGCCTTTGTAGAACGCTTCCCTGCCAATCCGCTAGGTCAATTTGCACTTGGCAATGCGCTATACGCCGATCAACAACCTCAAGCAGCGCTAGAAGCCTTCGAATCAGCCACACAGCTTGACCCTGCCATGGGCGCTGCATGGCTCAATGTCGCCATAATCAGGCTTCAGCAGGAAAATAGCGAGGGTGCGCGGGAAGCACTCACTCAGGCTGCCGCCTTAGACGGTGACTGGCAACCACGCGCTCAGCAACTGCTGGATGGTTTGTGAGGCGTGAATATGGGGGACATAGCCCCCCTACTTAAAACATTTTAAAACACTCGGTTTAAGCCATTTTGCGCCGCCACCCGGTACGCTTCGGCCATGGTGGGGTAATTGAAGGTCGTATTGATGAAGTACTTCACCGTATTCGCATCCCCTTCCTGCTGCATAATGGCTTGGCCGATGTGTAGAATTTCCGACGCTTGGTCACCAAAGCAATGGATACCCAGAATCTCCAGCGTGTCTTGGTGGAACAAAATCTTCAGCATTCCCACTGTATCGCCGGTGATTTGCGCACGAGCAGTATCTTTAAAGAATGCCTTACCCACTTCGTAGGGCACTTTGGCTTCGGTCAGCTCACGCTCGTTGGGGCCGAAAGAGCTGATTTCAGGAATAGTGTAGATCCCGGTGGGGACATCACTAACAAAGCGATACTCTTTTTCCAGTAGCTCGTTACAGGAGTTTAATCCCTGGTCGTAGGCAGCACTGGCAAGACTCGGCCAACCAATCACATCGCCTGCAGCGTAAATATGCGGAATCGCGGTGCGGTAGTGCTCATCAACGCTAAGCTGGCCTCGACCGTTTGCCTCTAAGCCAATATTCTCAAGTCCAAGGCTATCGGTATTACCGGTACGGCCATTCGCCCAAAGAAATGCATCGGCGCGAATCTTCTTGCCCGACTTCAGATTTACGGTTACGCCGGCTTCATCACCTTCGACACTTTTATAGTCTTCGTTATGGCGGATCAGCACACCGTGTTTACGCAGATGGTAGGAAAGCGCATCACTGATCTCATCATCCAAAAATGACAGCAGGCTATCGCGGTTGTTGATTAAATCAACCTTAACACCAAGACCCGAAAAGATAGAGGCGTACTCGCAACCGATAACACCTGCCCCAAAGATCACCAGTGTCCGCGGGGTATGGGAAAGGCTGAGGATCGTATCAGAGCAGTAAATACGTGGATGACGAAAGTTAATATCCGCCGGACGATAAGGCCGAGAGCCGGTAGAAATAACAATTTTCTTGGCTACCAGCTCTTCCACGCCTTCCTGCCGGTCTCGCACCACCACGGTATGCTCATCTTTAAAACGCGCCACTCCATGAAACAGATCAATGCGGTTGCGCGCGTAAAACGTTGTGCGCATTTCGACCTGTTTATCGATGGTGCCACGCGAGCGCTCCATCACTTTAGGGAAAGAAAACCAGCGGGGTTCACCGATATCGCGGAACATGCGGTTGGTATTGAACGCCATGATCTGTTTGACCTGATGGCGCAGCGCTTTTGAAGGGATCGTGCCCCAATGGGTGCAGTTACCCCCCACCTGGGCCTGCTTTTCAATAATCGCCACTCGCTTGCCATGCTTTGCGGCGTTAATAGCAGCGCTTTCCCCAGCGGGGCCAGTACCTATCACCACAACATCGTAATTGTGAACGGCCATACGACTTGGATCTCCTTATTCCTGACTTAAAAGCGCTCTCAACAATGGCATTTACATAAACGCTCGCGGTAAGCGAGCGTCTGAGCAGCCAGTGGCTAGATTAACGACGCGTTGCGTCATAACCTAGGTCAGCTCCACGGCTTTCATCGCTACGCCGACGTACACTTCCACGCTTGCGGTTTTCTTCTTCGCAAACCTCATCTTTACCGCCGCAGATGTCACAGCCTTCTTTTAGGCCTAACTGATTTAATCCGCCACAGGAACCCGCAATAGGTTTGCGGCCCATTAAGACGCCAACGGCCATTGCCGTCATTACCAGTGCCATAAAACCAAATACCAGTAGCCAGATTGTCATGTTCACCTCCCAGCATTACATTAACTGCTCACCTGCCGACAACGGTCATGTCGTTAAGTGCCGTAGAATTTTAATGCCTATTGTACCTCAGCCACTTCAAAATGATCAGGCAACTCATCGTTTTTCAACCATTCACATACAAACGGGGCTGACCAAAAGGCCAGCCCCGCTCATGCCCGAAGGCAACTTACACAATCACGTTGTTAACCGCCGAAGTCATCCAGCAGGATGTTTTCCGGCTCCACGCCCATATCGAGCAATAGCTTGATAACAGACGCGTTCATCATGGGCGGCCCACACATGTAGTACTCACAATCTTCCGGAGCTGGGTGGTCCTTCAGATAGTTTTCGTACAATACGTTGTGGATGAAGCCTGTCGGCCCTTCCCAATTATCTTCTGGCTGCGGATCAGAAAGCGCCAAGTGCCACTTAAAGTTCGGGAACTCTTCGGCTAGCTGATCATACTCTTCGTTGTAGAAGGTCTCACGCCAAGAGCGCGCACCGTACCAGAAAGTAATTTTACGATCTGACTTCAAGCGTTTGAGCTGATCGAAAATGTGGCTACGCATTGGCGCCATACCCGCACCACCACCAACAAAGATCATTTCGGCATCAGTGTCTTTGGCAAAGAACTCGCCAAACGGCCCCATAACGGTCACTTTGTCGCCCGGCTTCAAATTGAAGACGTAGGTCGACATAAGGCCCGGCGGGTGGCTTGTACCCGGAGGCGGCGTCGCGATACGAATATTGAACTTGAGGAGGCCTTTTTCATCCGGGTAGTTAGCCATAGAGTAAGCGCGGATAACTTCCTCGTTATTCTTATGGGAAACTTTGAACATATCAAATTTTTCCCAATCGCCACGATACTCTTCTTCGATGTCAAAATCGGAGAACTTAATATCGTAAGGCGGCGCTACCAGCTGTACATAACCACCGGCACGGAAGGCAACTTCCTCACCTTCGGGCAGCTTCAGGTTCAACTCTTTAATGAAGGTCGCAACGTTGGGGTTCGCGGTAACTTCACACTCCCACTTCTTAACGCCGAAGACTTCTTCAGGCACTTCTACTTTCATGTCCTGCTTCACAGGAACCTGACAAGACAGACGCCAGCCTTCTTTCTTCTCACGCATAGTGAAGTGAGATTCTTCCGTCGGCAAAATGGAGCCGCCGCCCTCTTCTACTCGGCACTTACACTGGGCGCAAGAACCGCCGCCACCACAGGCAGAGGAAAGAAAGATTCCGTTTGCAGCTAAGGTGTTAAGAAGCTTACCACCAGCCTGAGTCTGCAGGGTGTGCTCGGGGTCGCCGTTGACTTCAATCGTCACGTCCCCGCTACTCACTAGCTTGCTGCGCGCTGCCAGAATGATCGCCGTTAAGCTAATAACGATGACCGTGAACATGACAACACCGAGCAAGATGACAGATGTATCAACCATGTCGGTTTCCTATTGCTGAAGGTTTTCTGTACCTCGGCAGCCTGAGCTGCCGAGAAAACCGGCTCCGATTAAAGCTGAATGCCTGAGAAGGACATGAAGCCCAACGACATTAAGCCAACGGTAATAAACGTGATGCCAAGACCCTGAAGACCGCCAGGCACGTCGCTATACTTCAGCTTTTCACGGATACCAGCCAACGCTGTAATCGCAAGCGCCCAGCCAACACCAGAACCGAAACCGTAGATTACGGATTCACCGAAGTTGTAGTTACGCTCAACCATGAACAGTACGCCACCTAGGATGGCGCAGTTAACGGTAATCAGCGGCAGGAATACGCCCAGCGCGTTGTATAGCGCAGGAACATATTTATCGAGGAACATTTCCAGAATCTGAACCAGTGCGGCAATAACGCCGATGTAGCTCAGAAGACCCAGGAATGAAAGATCGATGTTTTCAGCACCGCTTATGCCAGTCCAAGACAAAGCGCCTTCAGCCAGCAGCAGGTTGAACACTAGATTGTTGACCGGAACCGAGATTGTCAGTACGACAATAACGGCAATCCCGAGGCCAAATGCAGCGGAAACCTTCTTAGATACCGCCAGGAATGTACACATCCCTAAGAAGAAGGCCAGCGCCAAGTTTTCAACAAAAACCGAAGCAACGAAAAGGCTTAGATAGTGTTCCATGTTACACGGCCTCCTTCGGCTTGGTGTTGTGCTTCATTTTGAACTCGTTCTCTTCTACCTGCTCAGGATTGACTGAACGTAAAACCCAGATCAGCAAACCGATAATAAAGAAGGCAGAGGGCGGCAGGAGCAGCAGACCATTGGGCACATACCAACCACCATTTTGCACTGTTGGTAGGACGGTAAAGCCAAAGATACTGCCAGCACCCAGCAACTCACGGAAGAAGCCAACGATCATTAGGATTAAGCCGTAGCCCAAGCCGTTACCGATACCGTCAAGGAACGACATGCTCGGCGTATTGGACATCGCAAAACCTTCCGCACGGCCCATTACGATACAGTTGGTGATGATCAGGCCCACAAAGACTGACAGCTGCTTAGACATTTCGTAAGCGTAAGCTTTGAGGATCTGGTCAACCACAATAACCAGCGACGCAATAATGGTCATTTGAACAATGATACGGATCGAAGACGGAATATGGTTCCGGATCAACGATACGAACAAGTTCGAAAAGGCCGTTACAAAAGTAACCGCTAGCGCCATTACCAGCGATACACTCATGCTGGTCGTAACCGCTAGAGCAGAACAGATCCCCAAAATTTGTAGTGCAATGGGGTTGTTCTTAAAAATCGGCGCCGTTAAAACGCTTTTTGCATTTACATCCGCCATGATCAAGCCCCCTCAACGTCGTCGAAGTCGGTATCGGTGTCTTCGGCATCTTCTGGTTCAGTACCACTACGGAAGTTGGCCAAATACGGAGCGAAAGCCTCTTCGCTGAACCAGAACTGCAGCATGTTGGTCACGCCGTTACTGGTTAGCGTTGCACCAGAAAGCGCATCAACTTCGTACTCGTTGCTTGCGCCGCCTTTGGTCAGGTGGATTTCCGGTGAGAGGTCGCCCTCTTCATCGTAAATCTTCTTACCTTCCCATTGAGCTTGCCAACGCGGATTATTTACCTCAGCACCGAGACCAGGCGTTTCGCTATGGTCGTAGTAAGTGATACTGACGATGGTGTTACCGTCGCCTTCAACCGCGAGGAAGCCCATCATGCGGCCCCAGAGTCCTTGACCACGAATGGGCAGAACAATCTGCTCGGGGTTTTCAGCATCACCGACAAGATAAACAGTCGCGAAGTTTTCAACACGAGACAGACCTGCAATGTCGCGATCACCGGATAGCGTACGACCCGTTGCAGGATCACTCGAGGCTTCGAAACCATCGAAGGTAGCTGGGTCGAATTGATCGGTGTACTCACCGGTATCCAGCTCAACTACACGTGCGGTAATTTGCGTGCTGAACGCTTCCTCAACATCCATGCCCGGCTCATAGAGACCCGCCACGTTAAGAATGTTGGTTTTACGATCCAATTCCTGGTTGAGCTGCTGCATAGGTCGCAGCGCAACGGCAGCCGTCGAAACGATTACCGAGCACACGATACACAGCGAAAACGCTACGGTTAGGATCTTTTTGATGGAGTTGTTACCTTGTGCCATTAGGCATTCTCCTCGGCCGCTACGCCAGTCCGCTTGAGACGGCGTTTAATATTGGCCTGGACGAACATGTGGTCAATCAGCGGCGCAAATAAGTTAGCGAACAGAATGGCCAGCATGATGCCCTCAGGAAAGGCGGGGTTTACCACACGGATCAGGACGGTCATCACACCGATCAACGCACCAAACACCAAGCGCCCCTGGTTAGTCATGGAAGCAGACACCGGGTCCGTTGCCATAAACACCATGCCGAAAGCGAAGCCACCAATCACCAAATGCCAGTACCAGGGCATTGCAAACATGGGGTTGCTGTCAGAACCAATCAGATTAAACAGCGTACTGGTGGCGATCATGCCCAGAAGAACACCCAGCATGATTCGCCATGATGCAATACGCGTCCACAGCAGTACTGCCGCACCAATGAAGATCGCCAGTGTCGAGACCTCACCCACTGAACCAGGGATAAAGCCAAGGAAAGCATCCCACCAGCTCATGGTATCAGTCAGCGCAGTCATACCGTCTTGGAACGCCATGGAGAGCGCAGTTGCACCAGTATAGCCATCTGCGGCGACCCATACGGCATCCCCTGAGATTTGCGCTGGATAGGCGAAGTAAAGGAACGCACGGCCAGTAAGCGCGGGGTTCAAGAAGTTTTTACCCGTGCCGCCGAAGATCTCTTTACCGATTACCACACCAAAGGTGATACCCAGAGCAACCTGCCAAAGCGGAATAGTCGCCGGCAGAATCAGCGCAAACAGTACCGACGTTACGAAGAAACCTTCGTTAACCTCATGACCACGTTTGATTGCGAACAGTACTTCCCAAAAACCACCCACCACAAACGTGACAAGATAGATCGGCAAGAAGTAGGTCGCACCGAGGACAAAGTTAGCCCATAAGCTGCTGGGGTCATGTCCACCCGCCAGGGTCATCATGATCGCTTCACGCCATCCGTTCATTGATGCATAGCCTGCATCAATAGCGGTGTTGGCCTGCCAGCCAGCGTTCCACATACCGAAGAACATCGCCGGGAAAGTACACAGCCAAACGGTGATCATGATGCGCTTTAGATCGATACCGTCACGCACGTGGGCGGTGGTTTTTGCAACACTGGGGGGCGAGTAGAAAATAGTATCTACCGCTTCGTAGAGCGGGTAGAACTTTTCGTACTTACCACCTTTATGGAAGTGCGGCTCGAGATTATCGAGTGTTTGTCGAATACCCATCATCAGGCCTCTTTCTCGATCATGGTGAGATTGTCACGCAGGATAGGGCCGTACTCGTATTTGCCTGGGCAAACATAGGTACACAGTGCCAAATCCTCTTCGTCTAACTCAAGACACCCAAGTTGCATGGCAACTTCAATGTCACCCACGATCAGCGTGCGCAGCAGCTGTGTTGGCATAACATCCAGAGGCATAATGGCTTCATACGCACCGATCGGCACCATGGCACGTTCAGAGCCATTGGTTGACGTGGTTGGTGCATAATTGCTCAGGCCTTTAATCTTAGAAATGTAAATGCCCATGACTGAGTGCCGATTAGCGCCCGTAGACATCCATCCCAAGAAGGTGCGCTTGTTACCTTCCTCGAGCAAACTTACTTGGTTATGGAAACGCCCCAAGTAAGTCAGACTCCCTTCAGCAGAGGCACCAGAGAACACAGAACCTGAAATAACACGGGTGTCATCGGGTTTGATGACCTCACCTGCTAAGAGCTCCTCCGTACTGGCACCAATACGGGTGCGCAATAAACGAGGATTTTCAGCACGCGGGCCGCCGACAGCAATGATACGGCTCGTATCAAGTTTGCCTTCTACAAACAGCTTGCCGAACGCAATCACATCCTGATAACCGATGTGCCACACTTTTTTGTGCAGGGCTACCGGTGAAAGATAATGAATATGCGTTCCTACCAAACCTGCCGGATGCGGGCCAGCAAAGCTCTCAGTCTTTACGCCGCTGACATTACCACCAGGAATGGAAGCATTAGCACCCGTACACAGAAAAACGTTGCCCTCGGTCAGGCGGGTTAGCACCTTGAGGCCGTCTTCAAATGCTTGGGAGTTTTCGTTGATCACTACCGCAGGGTCAGCGCTAAGTGGATGAGTATCCACAGCAGTAACAAAAATATCGGTAGGTGTGCTGTCGATAGCTGGCGTGCGAGAGAAAGGCCGGGTGCGCAAAGCAGTCCAAAGCCCTGACTCAACCAGTTGATCAACAACAGATTGACGTTCAAGCTGCCCTAAAGCGTCACGATCATGAGAAGCAAATGTCATCGCTTCTTCATTTTCATCGACTTTAATAACGACAGACAGCAGACGTCTCTTTTCGCCACGGTTAATAGCAACTACTTCACCGCTGGCGGGCGCTGTAAAGCGTACACCATCAATTTTCTTATCGGTGAAGAGTAATTGGCCCAGTTTGACCTTATCCCCTTCCTGAACTTCCATCGTCGGCTTCATGCCAACGTAGTCGGTGCCCAGGATTGCCACGTGGCGCACAGGCCGCGCATCTTCAATACGCTGCTCGGGCGCTCCCGTGATGGGGAGATCCAGGCCTTTTTTGACTTCGATCATAGTCTCGCCCAGTTGATGGATCGGATATACGAAGGTAAGGGGTTCGAATGCTTATTTCTGTTCAGTAAATTTTTATTGTCTGTTCAGATTGTTACCAGTCAGGCTCAAGCACGCTTGAACCACCCCGAAAAATCCATCGTATTATAAAGATAAGCGCGGCCAATGACCACATCCCTGACAGCCTCCTAAAGTGCTATAGACGCTTGAGCTGATCTCGCTTTCAACACCAAAAAAGCCACCCGGAGGTGGCTTTTGGTACAACTTAGCGGTTAAAAGCGCATTAACTGCTGCTTAAACGCCATTAATGCTCAAACGGCTTAATGCGGCAGCTTCAAAAACTTCACATTAGACATATGCTGAAGAATACGAATAACTTGGCAGCTATAGCCAAATTCATTGTCATACCACACATAAACGACGGCGTGGTTACCGTTTGCGATGGTGGCTTTAGCATCGACAATACCCGCATGACGATTGCCAACAAAGTCAGACGATACAACTTCTGCTGAATCAACGAAGTCAATCTGCTTCTGGTAGGAGGAATCAATCGATACGCGACGCAGGTAATCGTTCAACGCCTCTGCATCAGTGCCCTTTTCCAAGGTTAAATTCAAAATAGCCATAGAAACATTGGGCGTAGGAACGCGAATGGCGTTACCTGTGAGCTTACCTTCAAGTTCAGGTAGCGCTTTTGCGACCGCTTTTGCTGCACCTGTTTCGGTCAATACCATATTCAGCGCCGCACTACGTCCACGACGGTCGCCTTTGTGGTAATTGTCGATTAGGTTTTGGTCGTTGGTGTAGGCGTGCACGGTCTCTACATGCCCCGTCACTACGCCATATTCATCATTTAGCGCTTTTAGCACTGGCACAATGGCGTTGGTAGTACAGGACGCTGCCGACACAATACGGTCATTATCGCCAATCGTTTCATGATTAATGCCGAATACGATATTTTTGATATCGCCTTTGCCGGGAGCCGTTAACAATGCTTTCTTAGCACCCTTGCACTCAAGATGCTGACCCAAGCCAGCCTCGTCGCGCCAGATACCGGTGTTATCAACAATCACAGCGTTGTCAATACCGTAGGCAGTGTAATCAATTTCACTCGGTGAATCGGCGTAAATAACCTGAATCACATTACCATTGACAATCAGTGTACGCGCTTCAACGTCGACGGTAATCGTGCCATCGAAAGGCCCATGTACCGAATCACGACGCAGTAGGCTGGCACGCTTCTCAAGGTCTTTTGCCACATCGCCGCGGCCACGCACAACAATGGCCCGCAAGCGCAACAGATTACCGCCGCCCGCTTTTTCGACCATTACTCGCGCCAGCAAACGACCAATACGGCCAAAGCCGTAAAGCACTACATCTTGAGGCTCGCCTTTACTGCCATTCGGCTGAAAGCCATCAATAATTTCAGCAAGCTCTTCACGCAGGAAAGCATCAAGATCACTACCACCCTGGCGCTTAAAGTTAACGGCCAGCTTACCAACGTCAACATGAGCAGGCCCGAGGTTCATCTCGC
This sequence comes from Halomonas sp. 3A7M, assembly GCF_014897875.1. NCBI lineage: Bacteria > Pseudomonadati > Pseudomonadota > Gammaproteobacteria > Oceanospirillales > Halomonadaceae > Halomonas > Halomonas sp. 3A7M. The sequence goes on along the minus strand of NZ_JABUZD010000069.1, from coordinate 28,979 downwards.
TCATCGCTTTTACGATGGGGAACGTATCTTCAACAGATAGCTCAGTGCCTTCAATTTTGCGTACAAAGCGGTGATCTTTGAGGATGCGAATGACTGACCGCTTAATCAGGGAGCGACCGAACATAGTGGCGACAACATTGTTTTGGCGATACAGCTGGCCCACCAGTGGAATCATTTGCTCAGCCAGAGCTTCGTTGCTTTGCCATTCCTGAAAAACGTTTTCGAGAGCTTGCTGACTCACGTGCGGCCTCATTGGGTAGTGAAAAGAAATTTCTTAGAACATTATCCTGGGCTTACCAACATGCCGCAATGAATGGATAGTCGCACAACATGTAGGGGTATTACAGAAAAAGCGGATTGACTACAAACCACAATAGTGTATCGAAACCACAAGGCTTACTTAACTACTAGTGGTTGCTTTGCGCAGGCCTCTGCCTGAAAGTACTGATCGTGTATGATCCAGATTCCGTTTCAGCGCAAAACGATACCGTGACTATGTCCTCTTTTTCTCTGCTCGAACCGCCCCAGCCCAAAGGGATTCGCGACACGCTCTACCTAACAGCGCCGCCGGGCAGTGCAACTGCCCTGGCGCTGGCTCAGGTCGCGTTAAGCGCACCATTATTGGTTATTACGCCGAATACTGCCAGCGCACAGCGCCTGGAACAGGATCTGGCATTCTATAGCAATGTTCCCGTCCTGCCTTTTCCAGATTGGGAAACGCTGCCTTATGACAGCTTCTCCCCGCACCAGGATATTATCTCGTCACGCCTACGCACGCTGCGCTTACTGCAGGATGGCGTACGCGGCATTGTGCTGGTGCCAATCAATACGCTGATGCAGCGCTTGCCCCCCGTATCATACATCGCTGGGCGCGTGATGACGCTAAAAGCGGGCGCCAAACTAAATCGGGAAACATTTCGCGAATCGCTATCGCGGGCAGGTTATCGTGCCGTAGAAACGGTCTACGAGCCTGGCGAATACGCCATGCGCGGCGCAATCATCGACCTTTTCGCCATGGGTATGGATGAGCCAATTCGTATCGATTTGTTTGATGACGAAATCGATACATTACGCCATTTCGACCCTGGCAATCAGCGCTCTACCCATAAAGTCGATGTGATTGAGCTACTCCCAGCTCATGAGTACTCACTCAGCCGCAGCGCCACTGCTTGCTTCCGGGAACAGTTTGAAACGCTTTTTGATGTTGATCCGCGCCAGTGCCCTCTCTATAACGACGCACTGAAAGCCATCCCCTCCCCGGGCTTGGAACAATATTTGCCACTGTTCTTCGACGAAACCGCTTCTTTATTTGAGCACGTTACCGATGACACCCGTGTAGCACTGTTGCCAGGTGTATTCGAAGCAGCTGAGCAACACTGGCAGTCTATTGAATCACGCTACGAGAATTTGGGTGTTGACCCAACACGCCCCCTTTTACCACCGCTTCGCGCGTTCATTCCCGTTAATGACGTTTTTTCGGCGATCAAAGCTCGCCCCCGAATCGAACTAACCGAAGACAACACGCAACGCCATGCCCTGGCGCCGAAAGCCCAAGCGCTACCCTCGCTGGCAATTAACGCTCGCGCCAAGCAACCCCTTAACGAACTGGCTACCTTTCTGGATGCGCAGCAAGCTACGCGGGTACTGTTTGTTGCCGAGTCACGGGGACGCAGAGAAGCGTTAGAAGAAGTGTTGGCGCCGCTCAAATTAAGCCTGCCCCATATTGATAGCTTCCAAGACTTTTTAAGCAGCCCTGACCGCATAGCCATTACTGAAAGCTTGGTAGGCAGCGGCTTGTGGCTTACCGAACCGAATGTCGCGGTGATCAGCGAGACCGAACTCTTTGGCGATGTCGTGCGCCAGAGCCGGCGGCGAGAAAAAGCCACCGACGACAACGAATTGGCCGTGCGCCATTTATCTGAGTTACGAGAAGGCGCACCAGTTGTTCACCAAGCACATGGCGTCGGCCGCTACTTGGGGTTGGAAACCCTTGAAGCTGGCGGTCAAGCTAACGAATTCCTGGCGCTTTCATATGCCGACGGTGCCAAGCTCTATGTCCCGGTCGATAGCCTGCATCTTATTTCTCGCTATAGCGGCGCTGATGACGAACTCGCTCCGCTGCATCGGTTAGGCTCAGATCAGTGGGAAAAGGCACGCCGTAAAGCGGCTGAGAAAATCCGCGACACTGCCGCTGAGCTACTCGACATCTACGCCCGGCGGGAGGCTCAGAAAGGCTTCATTTATGATACGCCGGGCGATGAATACGTTCGCTTCTCTGCCAGCTTCCCATTTGAAGAAACCCCTGACCAGCAGGCAGCCATTGAAGCAGTTATAAGCGACATGATCTCTCCTCAGCCAATGGATCGCGTCGTTTGTGGCGATGTAGGCTTTGGCAAGACCGAAGTCGCCATGCGCGCTGCATTCCTGGCCGTTCAAACTGGTCGCCAAGTAGTGGTGCTTGTGCCCACCACGCTGTTAGCTCGCCAGCACTTTGAAAACTTCCGCGACCGCTTTGCCGACACCGCTGTGAATATTAGTCTTATTTCACGCTTCACAGGCGGCAAGGAAATGACGCAAACCTTGGAAAGCATCAAAAATGGCCAAACCGACATCGTAATCGGCACCCATAAGCTGCTGTCTAAAAGCGTTGAGCTGCCCAAAATGGGGCTTTTAATCATCGACGAAGAGCACCGCTTTGGGGTCGCACAGAAAGAGAAACTCAAAACGCTGCGCGCCGAAGTCGACATTCTGACGCTAACGGCAACACCGATTCCGCGCACCTTGAATATGGCCATGAGCGGTATCCGAGATCTTTCGATTATTGCCACCCCACCAGCACGGCGCTTATCGGTCAAAACGTTTGTGCAACAGCGAGACAGCAGCGTCATTAAAGAAGCCCTGCTACGTGAAATATTACGCGGCGGACAAGTCTACTTTTTGCACAATGAAGTCAAAACGATTGAAAATGCTGCCGAACAGATTCGCGAACTGGTGCCAGAGGCACGGGTTGCTGTTGCTCACGGCCAATTACCCGAGCGCAGCCTTGAGCGAGTCATGTCAGACTTCTATCATCGTCGCTTCAATGTACTGGTGTGCTCTACCATTATCGAAACGGGCATTGACGTGCCCAGCGCCAACACGATTCTGATTGAGCGCGCCGATAAGTTTGGCTTGGCCCAGCTACACCAACTGCGTGGCCGCGTTGGACGCAGCCACCACCAAGCATATGCTTACCTACTAACGCCGCCCCCCAAGGCAATGACACGAGATGCCGTAAAGCGCCTGGAAGCGATTAGCGCCTCTGATGATCTCGGTGCTGGTTTCACCTTAGCAAGTCACGACATGGAGATACGTGGCGCAGGCGAGCTCCTGGGCGACGAGCAGAGCGGCCAAATGGAAACCATCGGCTACACGCTTTACATGGAAATGCTGGATCGCGCGGTGAAGGCTATTCGTGCGGGCAAAACGCCTAATATTGACGCCCCCTTCAACACCGGTGTCGAGATTAGTCTCAATCTGCCAGCATTGATTCCAGATGACTATATTCACGACGTACAACAGCGCCTGGTGATGTATAAACGTATCGCCAACACCCAGAGCGACGCTGAGCTTAAGGAGCTACAAGTCGAGCTTATTGATCGCTTTGGACTCCTTCCTCAGCCCTTGAAGAACCTGATACGCCAGACTAGGCTTCGCCACCGCGCTGAACAACTAGGTGTCGCGCGCATTGAAGCCGGTGAAAACCGTGGACGAGTACTTTTCAACGGCTCTACCCAGGTCGATCCATTAACACTTGTGACACTCATTCAAAAATCGCCACAGCACTACCGACTGGATGGCTCAGACACTTTACGGTTTGAATTCCCAATGGAAACTACCGAACAGCGTTTTGATAAAGTCGAAGCTCTGCTTACAACACTCAATCAAAAAGTAGCGGCGGCGTGAACCTTGGGGCAAACTTGTATGAAAGCCCTACGCACGGCCCTCTAACTGCCGCCCATGACAATGCTAGTTTGCAGCAATGTGGCGCATAAATTAATTAGGAACCACCATGAACATTCGTAAGCTATATAACGCCTGGGGCCCAACGAGCTTAGCTGTCTTACTTACAGCAAGCCTCTCTACCCCTATTTATGCACAGCCCTCAGCCGATACAGCTGAAGGCTCAGCCCCTGCTACAGAAGAGGCGCTTACCAGCGCTGACCAGCTCGCTGAGCAAAGAGAACTACCCCGCGGCCATTTTCGTCTTCCTGAAGAAGGCGACATTATTGGAGAACACTACACCGTCGTCGTAGAAGATCCTGAAGACACACTCATCGATATCGCGCGACGCCATAACATTGGCTACGAAGAAATTCGTATGGCCAACCCAGGCGTCAGCATGTGGGTACCTGGGGAAGGCACAGAAATCGTTATACCTGCGCGCTATATTTTACCGCCTGCACCCCGCGAAGGCGTGGTCGTAAATTTGTCTGAACTGCGACTCTATTATTATCCGGCTGACAACCCCGGCATTGTTGAAACCTACCCTGTCAGTGTTGGCCGTGAGGAATTTGCCACACCGGTCGGCATTACCCGCACGACCGTAAAGGTAAAAGATCCTGCCTGGGCGCCGCCAGCCTCTATGCGTCGTGAAGCAGCTGCACGTGGCGAGCCAGCCCCGTCTATTGTGCCTGCTGGCCCCAACAACCCACTGGGTCGTCACGCTATATTGCTGGCGATGCCTAGCTACCTGATTCATGGTACCAACCGCCCTGAAGGCGTGGGCATGCGGGTCAGCCGCGGCTGCATCCGCATGTTCCCCGAAGATATCAAATCGCTCTACGAGCGCATGCCTACCGGCACTCAAGTCAACTTGATGGATGCACCGTTTAAAGCAGGCTGGGCAGCGGACGGCACACTGTTTGTGCAGTCTTACCCTCAGCTTGAAGAAAACGTTGGCGATTTTGAGCCACTGCTTAATGCCATCGAACGAGTAAGCGAACTGGCTGAAGACCAAGCAGAAGTTGACTATGCCCAGGTAAAACTAGCTGTAGAAAATCCGGATGGTCGCCTTATAGCGCTGTATGGCCCTCAAGCACCAGCACCAGCCCCTGCTGAAGAAGAGCCTGTGGAGCTTGATGGATTATTCGAAGAAATTGAGCTCACAACAGCGACACAAGCCGAGGAAGAGGCATAACCTTAGTCAAAATAAAAAAACCCCGCCGAGGCGGGGTTTTTTTACATCTACAGCAACCCTAAGTTTTAACACTTAGAGCCCAGGCAGAATTACTTCTGCATGGAACGCTGGAACATGCGGTTCATTTCTTCACGGTTCTGCTGAGACATCTGCAGAGCAGCTTGCGCATCGCGCTGAGCTTGGTTAGCAGTGTTCATTGCTTGTGAAGCCATGCTGCGTGCCTCTGCGGCATCAGCCTGTGCAGATTCAGCAGTCATGCGAACTTCTTCCAGGGCGCTGGTAGAAGCACAGCCAGCCAGGATTGCCAGTGAAGCGGCAGCGGCAGTCATCTTCAGAGCAGTCTTCAGAGTCATAATGTTCTCCTTGAGTCTTCCTTGGGTACAACGTTAAGGGTATGACAAATTTAAGGCTAAAGCGTTAGCTCAATTTTGTCTACCTGCGGTGCAGGTTCTTTACAGCGACTTGTACCATGGCATTACACCAATGCACGCAAGTCAAACGCTGTTTTATAATAGACCACAGCGGTTGTCTATAGCCACGTATTTAAAACCTTTAACTTCCTTCAACAGCATAGCCTATCGGATCACTACGCGAGTGCCAACACCTACCAGCGACGCAACGCGCTCAATTTGCTCGTTGGTGACAGCAACACAACCCTGAGTCCAATGGAACCGGCCATGAATATCTGGATCACCCTCACCAATACCATGTATACCAATGGCACCGCCTAATGCCGTATTCTGCGGTGGTGAGCCGTGGCGCTGATAGTGATCAAAATAAGCATCATAATCCGCTTGGGAGTAAATGCCTTTTTCGAGCGCCATCCTCGCATGAGGTGGCGTAGGATAATCGATACCAATAAAGATATGCCACTGACTTTCGTAATTAAATCGATTAATTCGAAACTCGCCGAGCGGTGTCACGTTATCACCGCGAACCCGCTGGGTTTTCGCCCCACCTCGCCCAAGGGATATGGGCGCGTAGTGCTCAACCAACGCATTACCACGGTAGACACTCAACGTGGCGTCTTTATCATCAATTAACACCCATAGTTCATTGCTGTGACGCGGGATACTCGCACGCGAAAGCAGCGTCTCAACCAGATCTGTGGGCTCATAATTATTTAAGCTACCGGAAGTCGCTGCACTGGCCACAGCAGGCCAGCCCAGCGCCAACGCTAAAAAACGGCGACGGTTTACAGGCATCATTATCGTTCTCTATATAGGCCAGCATCACCAGCCAACAAAGCATTTGTGGCGGTTGTTATACCTTATTCTCACACCAAATGTCAGTGCTTTCAAAAAGCCAAATAACAAGCCAGCGCGCCAATATGGCAACCGCGCCCTTATTAAACGGTAGCTAAATCACTTCAAATACCCGCCTAGAGATCTTCGAATTCTTGCATACTCGCTACTAGCTTACGCGCTTCAGCATGATGTCCCTCTGCCAAAGCGTTAAAAAAAGTTTCCTCTGGCTCTATTTTTGCCCGTGATGCACGGTGCTCATAGAGGTCCTGCAGCTTGCGATGCGACTCAACCGCTACGCGAGTTAGTTCATCAATTGAGTCTGCTATCGTTTGTTGCGCAAGCGCCTCAAGCACTGGAGGCTGAGGAAAGTCATTAGGATCATCAAACCATATTTCCAACACTTCTTTATGATTAAAGCCATCACTAAAAAGCGCCTCTAGCCCAGTCTTCATCCGGAGCTCGCTGTCGGCTAAATACGTTAACGCCATGGCAAGACGTTGATGGTCACTTGAATCGGCTGCGGCACGATACTGGCGCGCCATGCGCCCATGATAATCCGCGGCCCATTCAACGAAGTCTTTGACTTGGTTATAGCGCATCTATATCTCCTCTTGCGACTCACTCTCTCTAGGCAATACGTTTGACGTTATAATTACCACTCTTGGCTAGTTTCACGTAGCGCTGCAATGTCACGTTTTGCAGCATGAAGGTTAGTTAACAGCTGCTCAGCAACACTCACTTGGCTGCCGACAGCGATCATTGAGGGGTTCTGCACTGCGCGTTTACTAGCCCCCTCGTCACTGTGCAGTTTCTCAATTTGCCCTACCAGCCAGTGCAACCAGCTATCCGGCTGCTGCAACATATCTCTTAAGCGCTGCAGCTCAGCAACGGCAGGCCCCTTCTCATTAAGGAGCACTTGCCAGCCATGTTCGTTAAGACGCGCATGCTCGGTCACTTCTTTGAGCAGCGAGTTTAATGCCAGCTCAAAGAGCGCCAAGGCGCTCTCTTCAATCGCCATTTGACGAGCTTGAGTATGTTCGTCATTACCTGTTGGAAGGCCAACCAAAAGCTCAGCTTGATAAAGCAGTTGGTTGGTACGAGAACGTGGGCTCACTTGCGCTTATCCTCCACGTGCCATTTACCCGCCTCAAACGTGGCTTTCCAGCCGGTTGCTTTGCCTTCTTCATCGGTCATCACGTACTGCTCTTTATTTTTCCGTGAATAGCGAATTTGCGCAGGACGGCCATCCGGGTCTTCGCTGGGCGCCTTTAAGATAAAGTGATACTTTTCCGGTAGTTCGTCGGCGTGGGCTTTTAACTCTTTTACCAGCGGTGGACGAGTTTCACGGTTTTTAGGGAACTTGCTGGCCGCTAAGAACAAGCCGCTGGCACCATCGCGCAGTACGTAGTGATCCTCTACCTTTTGGCAGGCCAGTTCCGGCATCGGAATGGGGTCCATCTTGGGCGGTGCCACTTCACCACTACGAAGCAACTTGCGGGTGTTTTTACACTCGCTGTTGGTGCAGCCGAAATATTTGCCAAATCGACCTGACTTAAGCTGCATCTCAGAACCACACTTATCGCATTCGATAATGGGGCCGTCGTAGCCTTTGATTTTGAACTTGCCCGCTTCCACCTCATAACCATCACAATCAGGGCTATTGCCGCAAATATGCAGTTTGCGGCCCTCATCGATGAGATAGTTATCCATGGCCGTTCCGCACTTCTGGCAACGACGCTTGGCACGGAGTGCGTTGGTTTCTGCTTCTTCGCCTGCATCTTCGGCAACAGCTTCTTCACCAGGAATTAAATCAATGGTGGTTTTACAGCGCTCTTTGGGCGGCAAGTTATAACCACTGCAACCCAAGAACACACCGGTAGAAGCCGTCCGAATTTGCATTTTGCGACCGCAACTTGGGCAGTCAATATCGGTAGGAACCGGCTGATTAGGGCGCATTCCTTCGTCGCTTTCGGCTTTGCTAAGCTCTTGGCTGAATTCGCCATAAAAAGCATCCAGCAAGGCTTGCCAGTTACGCTCACCTTCCGCAACTTCATCCAGGCTATCTTCCATTCGAGCCGTGAACGAATAATCCATCAAATCGGGGAAAGACTCTTTCAGCCGTTCGGTGACAATATCACCCAGCTTTTCGGCGTAGAAGCGGCGATTTTCAAGCTTTACATAGCCACGATCCTGAATCGTGGAAATGATGGCAGCATAGGTAGAAGGACGGCCAATGCCCTGCTTCTCGAGCTCTTTTACTAAGCTGGCTTCCGTATAACGCGGGGCCGGTTTAGTAAAGTGCTGCTGGGGATCAAGCTTTTCAAGCGCCATCGCCGTGCCCTTCGGCAAGTCAGGCAGGCTTTGGTCTTCATTTTTACCCGATGGCTTCATCACCCGCGTGTAACCATCAAACTTGAGCACTCGCCCTTTGGCGCGCAAGTCGTAGCCATCAACCTCAACACTCAGCGTGCTGGAAAGGTACTCAGCAGGCGTCATCTGACAGGCCACAAATTGACGCCAAATCAGCTCGTAGAGACGCTCTGCATCACGCTCCATTCCAGAGAGGTCACTGGCCTTGCGCTCAACGCTAGAGGGCCTGATCGCCTCGTGGGCTTCTTGGGCGCTCTCCTTGCTGCTGTAACGGTTAGCAGAGTCTGGTAAATAGCGTGCTCCGTACTCATCACCAATAAACGAGCGAACACTCTCTACCGCATCCTTTGAAAGATTGGTGGAGTCGGTACGCATATAGGTAATGTAACCGGCCTCATAGAGACGCTGAGCCATGGTCATGGTTTTCTTAACAGAGAACCCTAACCGGCCACTGGCAGCCTGCTGCAATGTTGAGGTAATAAACGGCGCGGTAGGCTTAGAGCTCGTCGGTTTGTCTTCACGGGAGGTAATCGCAAGCTTGGCTTTGCGCAGTTGCTCAATGCGTGCAAGCGTGTCCTTTTCGGAGGTAGGACGGAAGGGCTTACCATCCTGACGCACCAACGCAAATCTAACCAGCTCGCCATCCGGGGAAGCGAGATCTGCATGCACATCCCAAAACTCCTCAGGAATAAACGCACGAATTTCTCGTTCACGCTCAACGATCAGGCGAACCGCGACAGATTGAACACGACCTGCTGATAAGCCCCTGGCAATCTTGGCCCACAGCAACGGTGAAAGCATAAAACCAACAACGCGGTCCAAGAAGCGGCGCGCCTGCTGCGCTTCCACTCGGGGAATATTTAGCGCCCCTGGCGACTTAAACGCATCCTGAATGGCATTTTTGGTTATTTCATTAAATACAACGCGCTTATAGCGACTGTTATCACCACCAATCGTCTCGCGCAAATGCCAGGCAATTGCTTCCCCTTCGCGGTCCAAATCCGTTGCGAGATAAACAGCATCAGCTTTTTCAGCCAGCTTCTTTAATTCAGCGACGACTTTTTCCTTACCCGGGAGCACCTCATAGCGCGCTTCCCAGCCGTTATCCGGGTCGATGCCCATCCGCCGAATTAACTGATCATGGGCCTTACGCTTTTTGTACTCCGCTTTCTCTTCCGCCGACATCTTGCGTGTTGCCGCAGCCTGGCGAGCGCGCTCCTTCGGGTCGGAGGCTGCCTTACCTGAGCCGCTGGTCGGCAGGTCACGGATGTGACCCACGCTCGACTTTACGATGAAATCGTTGCCGAGATACTTATTGATCGTCTTCGCTTTCGCAGGCGACTCGACGATGACCAGTGACTTGCCCATAGTACTCCACTTTCCTAATGCTCAGGCGCTATCGCCCATGCTCTGAATACGTTGTCGCCTGTTGTTACCACTTGACGACCATGAGAAAAATGCGCCTACCCTACCCCAGGCCCGCAACAATCGCCAGTAACAACCGACGCATAAGTAACAAACTAATGCTGAAGCGCAAGGTGTCTATCCGTACTATTTTTCATAATGAAGTAGCTAGACACTAGACTGCCAATACGCAGACGGCAACCCAAAATACGGAAACAAAAAAACGCCCCTGTATCAAAACAGGGGCGTAGACAAACGCTACAACACTTAGCGCTTGCGCGGTGGTTTCCTACGCGACGCCGCTCTTGGCTGAGGCTTGCTTGCTTCTTTAGCTGCATCTGCTGCTACATTATTAGTAGCAGGCACCGTTTCGGTAGATGCGCGTTGGGTAGCCTCCTTTTCCGCCGATACTGTCTCTGTCGACACGCTTTCAGCTTCTGTCACCACGCTTTCAGCTGGAGAGCTTGCAGCGGTTTGCGTATCAATAGCCGCCCCTTGGTCACCTGCTTGCTTAGTGTCAGTAGCGGGTGCGCTCACGGCTTTTGGCTGAGTAGCTTTTGGTTGAGCGGCTTTCGGCGGCCTCGCTTGATCAAATAGCGTCTTCACCTGTTCAAAACGCTCTGCTGCGTGCTCGGATAATTCACCGCTCGCGGCGAACACATGCATAAGGTGCTCAATATATCCGTCGATGTCACTGCTGCTTTGCCCTTTTAACAGCTCAGGCAATGACGATAGCGCTCGCTCACGATCTAATTTCAGGATAAAGAACTGATCGCGCACCAAACGCTTAAATTCACTCAACGTTGAACTAGGCTCTAGCTCAGCACGGGAAGCACGTAACCGTTTGAAATTGCGCTCATCTGTTGCTGGGGCTCCGCCTAACACATAGATAACTGAGCGCATGACTGCTTCGTGAGCGCCACCCTGGGCTATTTTATTGCGCAGCTCATTTTTGCGGTTTTCAACAAAACGCTGATGCTCTGGCTCGGCTCCAGGACGACGACGATGCACATGCGCATCGCCATGCAAACCTACCGCTGCTTGCAATAGAGGCTGTCCGTAAATGTCCATAAACAGCCTTTCCGTCGTGCTATCGCGCAAATCTCGCACGGCATTGAGATTAGCGACGATTTGATCGGAGCACATCGTTTCTAGTGCTTTGAAAACATTATCTTGACCCACTTGCTGACGATTGCTGCGTACCGCTTCAGCCATCACCGGCAGCGGAACTGTCAGCGGATTACGATCAGATAGAAGCTTGTAGCCTAACCGGATAGGATGCATACGACGAATCCAGCGTGCCGCTTCTGGCGTCATCATGGCCTGCACCCAGGGTTGAACGTATAACCGATAGAAACCAAGATTGATCTCAGAAATACGTGCAACCGTTGCAAACCGACGATCATCCTCTGGGATATGCATTACATCCTGATCCAGCTCCTCAAAGTTACGCGATGTGAACTCAAGCAAATAATCACGCTCAAGCAACTCCGCATCATCTCGCTCGCTGGCATGCGAGACCGTTGTCTCATACAGTCCGGGCGGCATAACATCGATATAGTCCATGTTGGCCGTGAACTCAGCATGCTCTTTGCGCGACACACTACCGGAAACAAAAATCCCTAAGTGCCCTGTTGTGTCGTGCATGCAGTACACGATCGTCTGCTCGTTGGCGATGATATCTTCTTCGCCTTCGTATAAATCACGAATCCAACCCAGCGCCTGAGGCGGCGGCGTTATGTCGTCACCACGCGAGCAGAATACGACAACAGGTGAGCGCACATTGCGAAGATCAATACGGCGGCCATCGCGAGTCACTAGCTGAGCCGTCGAGAGACGATTACCAACAAAAAGGTTATCGACAATATATTGGATCTCTTGGCCACCTAAAACAACGTGACCGCCCCACCAGCGCTCGAACTCTAAATAGCGTTTGGATTCGGTATCGATGTTGTCATACAGATGGTACTGCTTTTTCCAGTAGGTATTGGCTGGGTTGAGACGCTCGAAGTTCTGCACTAGCCAAGCACCATCAAACAGACCGTTACCAATGTCACTCGTTAAAGCAGTAATCCAGCTTCCACCGGTCATACCACCGGTATAGCGCATAGGCGCTTTACCGTGTTCCCCAGCCCAGTAAGAAAGCGGCGCACCGGCAATAAGAATCGGACCGAACACATCCGGCTCAAGTGCTGCAGCCATCATTATTTGCCAACCCGCCTGACAGTTCCCCACCACCATTGGTTTTTCAGCTGTTTCTGGGTGCAGAGCGATAACATGACGCAAAAACGCAATTTCCGCTTCTACCACATCCTCAACGGTTTGCCCCGGTTCAGGAAAAGGCAAAAAACCAATAAAATAGCAAGGGTGACCAGCCTTTAGAGCAACCCCAAGCTCGCTATCAGGCTTGAACCCGCCGATACCAGGGCCATGACCTGCCCTGGGGTCCACGACAACAAACGGTCGTTTCTCAGGGTCAATCTGAATATGGCTGGGGGGAAGAACTCTCAGCAGCTCATAATTGGTTGGATGGGGAAGCGTGCGTCCATCCATGAGCACCTCTGTATCAAATCCAAGCACGTTCGGCTTGGTTTGCTCCATATGCTCAAGATATTGATTTCCGCGTTCGCGCATAACATCCCAATACAGGACGCTACGCTCAATACTGTCGCGCCAATAGCCCGCTGCAGCCCGTCCGAATCCGAACGGATCTACCATGCTAGCAAAGGCCTCGCCGACCGGTAATGGAGCCATTTGATCAGACGCTCCTGGCCACAGGCTTTTCAGCGCGCTGCCAGGCAACAAAGGATGAGCGAGAAAGTTCATAAATTCTCCCATTGGGTTGATGCAAAGCATCCGTCCCGAAGCGTTGATGCTGCAATGCAATATAGTTTAGGCCACTCGCTGCATAACGTCGATGCTTACCTTTGCAAATTCATCATTGTTGTCATAAAGACGCCGCACATCATCGGTGGTAGCATTTCCAGCGTAATGCTGAGACTTTTTGTTTTGTGGCACTTTCTATCTTCGGAGGGTGTATACCTAGAGGTTGTTATGTCATCCCTTACACTACTCAACCGTTTGACCTTCCGACAATTACAGGTATTCCAGGCCGTTCACCGCCAGCACTCCTACTCTCGCGCAGCCGAGCAGCTAGGACTTACCCAACCTGCGGTTAGCGCACAAATTCGTCAGTTAGAACTCGCTCTTGGTCAGCCGCTGTTTAAATATGCCGGTAAAACCCTTCACGTGCTACCTGCCGCGGATACCCTAGCGCTCTCCACACGCGAAATTTTCGGACAGCTCTCTAGACTGCAAATGAATCTCTCGGAGATTAATGGCAGCATTAGCGGTGAGCTGAACATCGCGGCAGTCTCCTCAGCCCAATATGTGGTGCCTTATTTACTGGCACGGTTTCGAGCACGCTACCCCGACGTACGCATTCGTCTAAAGGTATGCAACCGCAGTCAAGCGCTGGAAAGGCTGGCAGAACAAAAAGATGATGTCGTGATTATGGCCATGGTGCCTGAAGACGACGACCTGGTAGTCATGCCCATTCTTGAAAATGAACTCATCGCTCTCGTATGGCCAGACCACCCACTACTTCACATGGAAGCACCCACATTAGCCGACTTTGCGCGCCATTATGTATTGATGCGTGAACCAGGTTCTGGGGTACGTATCGCATTTGAGCAACTGGCTGTTGACCAAGAAGTCGGCCTTCCCCACCGCATTGAATTAGGCACTAATGAAGCAATTAAACAAGGCGTTATGGCCCATTTAGGCGTTGCCGTTTTGCCCCGTTTGGCGGTTCAACTTGAACTAGAGCAAGGGCTGCTATCCGCGCTCCCCTTACCTAACTTCCCCATTCGGCGCTCGTGGTGCACGGTGTATCGTCGCGATCATTTTCCGACACCAGTCGCTGATCTATTTTTACGCTTTACACGGGAACACCTGCCAGACTTTCGTCGGTATTTCCAAGCCCCCTCTAGCCCGCTGCCTAGCCACGGCGTTTCCTGCCTACCTTTACTGTCACTATAGTGGGCTGCCGATTGGCTGGACTGTCTGTTTGGCGGTTCGATGAAGGGCGCTTAGTGTCTTGTTAACCAACAGATATGTTACATTAGTCTACTACCTACGTATCATTCAGAATCTTCAGGGTTTGGCATGTATTCGCGCAGGCGATCCAACTGTCAACGCCATGGCATTTAAACGCCATCGCCACAGCATATGGTTAGACGCCACGACGTTTGGGCATTGCCTGCCGCACAGTAGAGAGGCTCTTTCCTATGAGCAATAACCCCACAACGCGCGTCCCTAGCGGCGAGAAATTCCGCAATGAGTATGGCATGTCGGTCATTAAAGACGGCATGAAACAGCGCAAAACGGCGTCAGATGAAGCGTCTCCCAGTCTTGACCGTAAACCTAAATGGTTGCGCGCACAGATCCCTGGGGGCGAACGCTTCGAAGCCGTCAAAAAGAATGTCTCTACGCACCGTCTTAGCACTGTTTGTGCAGAGTCACACTGCCCTAACATGGGCGAATGCTGGAGCAATGGCACCGCCACCATTATGTTAATGGGGTCTGTATGCACACGCGCCTGCCGATTCTGTGCCGTAGACACAGGCAACCCGAAAGGCTGGCTGGATCTAGATGAGCCGGAAAACACGGCAAAATCAGTCGAGTTGATGGGGCTGCGCTACATCGTATTGACCTCCGTTGACCGAGACGATCTGGACGACGGTGGCGCTACGCACTATGCCAACTGCATTAAAGCTATCAAATCCCGCACGCCGGAAGTGGTTGTAGAAGCTCTAACACCCGATTTTGACGCTGATAAAGCCGCCATTGAGCGGGTAGTTGATTCGGGCTTGGAAGTGTTTGCACAGAACGTAGAGACGGTAGAGCGACTAACCAGCAAAGTACGCGACCCACGTGCAGGTTATCGCAAAACGCTGAATGTCTTAGCGCATGCCAAACAGTATCGACCAGACATAATTACCAAAACAAGCTTGATGCTTGGATTAGGTGAGACAGACGAAGAGATTCTTAAAACCTTTGATGACCTGAGAGAGATTGGCGTTGATATCGTGACGCTCGGACAGTATTTGCGCCCAACTAAAAACCATCTAGCCGTAGAGCGCTGGGTCACCCCAGAAGAGTTTGATCGCTATCGCGTGCTTGGCCTTGAAAAAGGCTTTATGGAAGTGCCGTCCGGGCCGCTGGTTCGCTCTAGCTATCGCGCTGACCGTGTATTTGAGAAAAACAATCTTGGTCTCGCGTCGCCTGCTGCGGTTCCTGGTCATGAGCCTGACGCTAACCGCATTCCTGCGTTTAACGTCGGATAAACCGTCTAGGCTAGTTGCCTTTCACTTACTATTCTCACTAACTATCTGCACGCAATTGGCACAGCTAACTCAGTTCCAACAGTGCCTTGCGTGCAGATCGCTCATGATTGGATAAACGACACATCCACCAACTGCCGATCCAACCGCTGGGCCAGTGCAGACGCTAGTTGACTCCCCACCTGGTGAGCGACAGGCAGCGCCACTAAATCAGCCAATCGCGTTACCTGCATACCCGCATAGCCACAGGGATTGATGCGCCCGAAGGGGGATAAGTCACCATCTACGTTTAGCGCAACCCCGTGATAGCTTGCGCCCCGCCGAATTCGTAACCCTAGCGAGGCAATTTTCGCTTCGCCCTGTTGCGTATCAACATAGACGCCAGGTGCATCTGGCTTCGCCCAGGCAGACACGTCATAGAGAGCAAGTACGTCAATCACTGAGTTTTCTAGCGCAGTTACTAACTCACGAACACCAATCTTGCCACGGCGAACGTCCAGCAATGGATATAAGACAATTTGGCCTGGGCCATGGTAGGTTACCTGCCCCCCACGATCCGTTTTCACGACAGGGATATCACCTGGCATTAACACATGCTCTGGCTTACCCGCCTGGCCCTGAGTAAAAACGGGGTCGTGCTCAACTAGCCAGAATTGATCAGGCGTTGTCTCGTCCCGCGTGTCGGTGAGTTCGCGCATCGCGCTCCACACCGGCAAGTAGGCACGATGGCCAAGCTGATGCAGCTCAATAGGTTGACTAGCCAAGGTCATACCACCATGTGTACGCGACCTGTCGCCTTCAGATCATCGAACAGCTGGCGTAATTGCTGTTCGCCAGTGGCCACAATAGTGACACGCACAGATTGAAAACGGCCGTTACGGCTGTCGACGACTTGCAGTGACGTCTCATCAAAATCTGGGGAATGTTTAACTATCACTTGGCACACGCAGGCTGGAAAATCCTCAGCGGCATCGCCAACCACTTTCAATGAGTAATCACAGGGAAAAGTGATTTTAGGTGGCTCGTTTACTTCAGGCTGACGTAAATCTCTTAGCCCATTTTTCGCGCCTTTTTTCATAGCTCGCCTTTACACGGGAATATATAGATACTTCTGCTCAGGGTACGAGTGCAGTACAGCCTTATAAGATTAGTAGCTTAAGCGCAAAAGACTAAAAATTCTGCGCTTAAGCCCACTCGCTGCTACTAAGCGGTGAAATTACTAATTAATCGATGAAGTTACTGATCAAACCACTGAAGAAACGCCTTACTTGGTCAAATAGGCGCTTGAACAAGCCACCCTCTTCAACATTTTCTAGCGCCACTAGCTGGCGTTCACCGACCATTTCCTCACCTAAATATACTTCTAGCGTACCGACATCATCACCCACGGCAATCGGCGCTTGAAGATCGCTATCCAGGTTCAAGCGAGCACGCAACTCTTCATTACGGTTGCGCGGAAGCGTCATAAATACTTCACCGTCAACGCCAACACGCAGTTCATTGATATCTCCCCCCCAAACGCGCGGCGTTGCAAGCACTGCACCACGCTCATAGAGCTTCATCGTTTCATAGAAGCGGAAGCCGTAGCTGAGTAGCTTTTGCGTTTCCTGCGCTCTTGCCTCTTCTGAATTAGTGCCCATCACGACCGAAATTAGCCGCATGCCATCACGCTCGGCCGAAGAGACAAGACAGTAGCCCGCCTCAGTTGTCCAACCGGTTTTCAAACCATCGACACTCGGGTCGCGCCATAGCAAGCGGTTACGGTTTGGCTGGTCGATGCCACCAAACGCGAAGTTGCGCTGAGAGTAAATAGTAAAGTGCTCAGGGTAATCGTTAATAATATGCTGTGCCAACAACGCCATATCGTGAGCGGTGGAGTAGTGATTATCGCCAGGAAGACCTGTCGGATTTTGGAAATTAGTATTGTGCATTCCTAAGCGCGTAGCATGCTGATTCATCAAATCGGCAAATGGCGCTTCGCCACCCGCTAGGTGCTCTGCCATTGCCACGCTAGCATCGTTACCCGATACAATAATGATGCCATGCAGCAAATCATTGACCGAGACTTGATCGCCTACCTCAATGAACATCTTGGAACCGCCGGTACGCCAAGCTTTCTCACTGATATTGACCATATCCGTCAAGCTAATTGTACCGCGATCTAACTCACGCTCGACCAGATAGGCGGTCATGAGTTTAGTCAGGCTGGCTGGTGGTAAGCGTTCATCAGAATTATGTTCAGCAAGAATGCGACCGCTGTTGGCATCCATCAGAATCCATGAGCTCGCCGCCAGCTGAGGAGCGGAAGGAATAATCGTCTGCGGCTGTGGTATCACCTGGGCCATGACCGGCGAAGACACCACGGCAAAAACCGCAAACAAGCAAAGCCCTGCGGTACGGCGAATAGACATCAATACATTCATTTCTTACTTCTCACAACAAAGAAAAAACGTCAACGAAGCACGTTTAATTTAGCTAATAATTGGGGAGAACTATCTCACGATAAACGCTTGTGGGAAGCCCGCCCGACGGAGTTCTTCACGTGCTTGGTTTTCCTGCTTAGGACTCACTGGCCCAACTTGCACACGATGCACGTCAGCATCACTCATCACCCGTACGTTATGCGGGAGTTCACTGACCAGACGTTGCTGCAGCTGCTGGGCTCCTTCTTCACTGCCCAATGCCGCAATTTGTAGATAAATAGCATCATCTGCTGCCACTGGCTGCTGAACAGCAGCATCTCGAACAGACCGTTCATTCACAGTAGAAGATGCCAAAGATACCTCATCAACTGGCTGGCTACTTCTACCTTGCTGAGCCAGCCATTGCTCAGGCTCGATAGCCTCAACCCGGACGGCGCCAGTACCATTATCTAAAAAGCCTAGCCGTGCAGCCGCTGCATAGGAAAGATCTATTTCACGGTCGCTATGAAAAGGCCCCCTATCATTGACGCGCACGATAACAGATTGACCGCTGTCTAAACTGGTGACACGAGCAAATGTTGGCAGTGGCAACGTACGGTGAGCCGCAGACATTTTATACATGTCATAAATCTCACCGTTTGATGTGGCATAGCCATGAAACTTTTCACCATACCAGGAGGCCGTCCCTTGCTTCACGTAGCCCGCCGCATCCGGCAGCACATGATAGGTTTCCCCCCACACTTCATAAGTGGAGCGATTACCGGAACGCGATGGCGGCTCTATGCGAGGCTCAGCGTTTGGCACCTTGCTCACATCCGGCGGCTCTAATGGATAGGCGTCGCCCGTCATTGCATAGCGCTCCCCGGACGACGATGCACCGCCACTACTTGCTCCACTGCTGAGCGCCCCGCTCGCACTTTCAGCAGGCTTACTAGCGGGCTGCTTAGCGCTATTTTGTTGAGCTTCATGGCTGGCACAGCCGCTAACCAACGCCATGATGATCACCGCACCACCTATGCCACGAGCCTCAGACAGCACTGTTCTCATATTTAGCCCTCAACCTGCCGTGCAATCGCCTCTGACAGTTCTGTCACTGCCATTGCATAGAGATGGCTGTGGTTATAGCGGGTAATAACGTAAAAGTTATATTCCCCCAAGCGATATTGGATACTATCATCAGCAAGCTCGAGCCTTAAAGGCACCACAAGCAGCTCTGAATCCAGTGCACTCTGTGGTTCAATGCCAGCTTCAATCGCTTCAGACACAGTCACTTCAGGCTTACTGGTTTGGTTAATAGGAAGCGTATCAGGCGCTGAATCAGGGCCATCGGCCTCATGATAAATTGCCCCATCACGCTGCCAACCATGTACAGCAAAATAGTTCGCCACACTGCCAATAGCATCGACCGGATTCTCCCATAAATCTCGTTTACCATCATCGTCAAAATCGACGGCATAGGCTTGATAACTTGTGGGAATAAACTGGGGATACCCCATTGCGCCAGCATACGAACCATACAGCTCGTCAACCTCAACGCCTTGCTCATGAGCGATTTTCAAAAAAGCCGCCAGTTCGCCGCGAAAAAAGCCACCACGAACAGGATGGTTGAAGGCTAATGTTGCTAATGAGTCTAATACGAGGTGGCGACCTTTATGCTTACCGTAATAGGTTTCAACACCAATAATGGCAGCAATGATCTCTGGTGGGACACCATACACGTCCTCAGCCCGAGCAAACGCATCCTCATACTCACTGATGAACTCGGCTCCCTCCTCAATACGTTGCTGAGTTAAGAATATATCTCGATACTCATACCAACGTAAGCGGCGTTCAGCCGCACCTTCCATCGCGTCCAAAACAGATTGGTTAAAGCTGGCTTGATTCAAGGCATCTGTTAGCCATTGCCGAGGAATGCCTTGTTCTGCTAACTCGTCAACTAGCTGTTGCGTACCTTCGTGCTGCTGCGGATCAAAAGGCGACGCGTCGTCAGCCCATGCAACCGTGTAAGAGCACGCCAATAACATAGCTGCCATGCAGCCGCCTGCTTTATTTCGGGCCCATTTCATTAACTAACCACTCCTGTGAAAAAGCACCGCTACTTATCCATTCGATACTAGCGCGGCAACAACCGCCGATGGGCATGTATTGACATGAGAATACCGAACCCTGCCAGCAAGGTCACGCTGGAAGTCCCGCCATAGCTCACTAGCGGCAGCGGTACGCCAACAACGGGCAAAATACCACTTACCATGCCGACATTGACAAACACATATATAAAAAACGTCAGGATAATACTGCCTGCAAAAAGTCGCCCGAAGGTGTCCTGAGCAGAGGCTGCCAGCCAAAGACCTCGCCCCACAATCATGACATACAGGGATAACAGTACCAGCATTCCCACTAGGCCAAACTCTTCACCTAGCACGGCAATAATAAAATCCGTATGGCGCTCAGGCAGGAATTCTAATTGAGACTGAGTACCCTCAAGCCAGCCCTTCCCCCATAAGCCACCGCTACCTATCGCGGTTGTTGATTGAATAATATTCCAACCCGCCCCTAAGGGGTCGCTATCCGGATCCAGGAACGTTAAAACCCGTTGACGCTGATAGTTGTGCATATTCATCCATAGAACAGGTAGTCCTGCCGCAATTAAGGCACCAATTAAACCAATTAGACGCCAGGATAAACCTGCCAAAAGCACAACAATCACCGCCGCGCTGGCCACTAAAAGCGACGTCCCAAGATCCGGTTGAATAGCCGTAAGCACCACCGGCAAGCCGATGATCACCGCGCATACAAAAATATGCTTGAAACGTGGCGGTAATTGGCAACGGTTCAGATAGGCAGCCACCATCAGTGGCACCGCTAATTTCATCATTTCAGATGGTTGAAATCGAATAACACCCGGTATCTCAAGCCACCGCTTTGCCCCCATCCCCACATCACCCGCTATTTCAACTGCTAACAACATAGCTAACCCCAAGCCGTAAGCTAAGGGAGCCCAGCGCAGAAACGTGGAAGGCGATAATTGAGCAATAACCACCATAACAGCGATAGCAACACCAAAACGTATCGCTTGCGCAATCACGGTATCAATACGCTGCCCGGAAGCGCTATAAAGCACTAATAGCCCACCCCCCATCAGCAACAGCAGCAAACCTAACAGCCACGGGTCAAGGTGAATCCGCTCCCAGATGCTTTTGCGCCGAGCAATACCGCTATCGGGTGGGCGTACTGGATAACGACGTAGTGGGCGAGAGAGGGTTTGCCATGACCTCATTAGTTGCCCTCCACGTTGGCAGTATCTTCTTCCAATGCTTCTTTAACTTCTTCAGCGTCTGGCGCATCGTCTCTTAATATCCATGCATCGGTCATCGCACGCGCCAAATGAGCGGCATGCGTACTCCCGCCCCCAGCATTTTCAACAATAACTGAGACCGCAATTTGCGGATCGTCGATGGGCGCAAACGCCATAAAAAGAGCGTGATCGCGTAAGCGCTCCTCAAGTTCTGCGGCGTTGTAACGCTGATCTTGCCCAAGCGAGAACACTTGGGCAGTGCCTGATTTACCCCCCATACGATACTCTAGCCCCACCCCTGTGCGGCGTGCCGTGCCTTCTCTCCCGCTGATTACTTTTTCCATGCCGCTGAAAACACGGTCCCACCAGCTGTCATTATCCAACTGAATATCGGGCAGCGTATCCGGCAAATCCAGCGCTAAGGGCTCGTCACCTATTGCTAACGCAAGACGTGGCTTTATCCAATGACCGCGATTAGCCAATGTAGCCGTTGCACTCGCCAGTTGTAACGGAGTTACTTGCCAGTACCCCTGCCCGATTCCCACAGAGAGTGTTTCACCGGGATACCAAGGCTGATTAAAACGCGCCCGCTTCCAGTCACGAGACGGCATCAGGCCGGTGCTTTCGCCTTGCACGTCATGAGCAACACGTTGGCCGAAGCCAAAATTGGTCATTTGTTCATGCAGATTATCGATACCCAGATCATGGGCTAGGGTGTAGTAATAAGTATTGTTTGAAACGGCAAGAGACCGCTCCATATCTACTCGTCCATGCCCCCAGCGCAGCCAATTACGATAGCGACGAGAGTCGTTGGGCAACTGATAAAAACCAGGATCATTAATCGTGCTATCGGGTGTGATAACACCCTCGACTAGCCCCGCAAGCGCCAAAAAAGGTTTAATGGTTGAACCTGGCGGATAATGGCCACGAATTGCTCGATTAAACAGCGGGAGGTCGATATTTTCCTGCAAGCCGCGATAAGAAGCGACATCAATTCCCGTCACAAACTGATTACTATCAAAGCCAGGCGTCGAGACCATGGCGAGGATTTCACCCGTCCCAGGAACGATCGCGACGATAGATCCACGCCGGCCATCTAACAGCTCGTAAGCCAGCATTTGCATTGACTTATCAAGCGTTAAAGTAAGGTTTTCCCCAGGTACCGGATCAGTACGACCGAGCTCTCTAAGTACACGCCCACGCGCATTCGTTTCAACTTTACGCAGCCCCGCCTGCCCGTGCAGTTCCGTCTCGTAAAAACGCTCAATCCCCGTCTTACCAATAAAGTGTGTTCCCGCATATCGCCCAGCATCTAGGGTTTGCAGCTCTTCTGCGTTGATGCGCCCTACGTAGCCCAGCGAATGGGCCATCATTTCGGCATCAGGATAGTAACGGAGCAGTTGCGCCTCTACTTCGACCCCTGGTAGACGATGTCGATTCACCGCTAGCCGTGCGATTTGGTCTTCGCTCAAATCACTCATTAAAAGCGCGGGTTGAAACGGGCGTTGGCGTTGCCGGGAACGGACATTGAACGCTTCAATATCATCTTCGGGCAAGTCTAGAAGCTCAACTAACAGCGCCAGCGTTTCATCTAAATCATCAACGCGTTCGCGTACCAACGTGAGGTTATAGGTAGGGCGATTTTCGGCAAGGAGGACGCCATTGCGGTCATAAATCAACCCCCGATTGGGGGGCAGCGGTTCGACACGGACACGGTTTTTTTCGGAGCGAGTACTGTATAAATCGTGCTGAACGATCTGCAAGTATGCTAATCGTCCAGTTAGCAATCCCGTCAAAACAACCACCACTAAGACGGCAAGTAGCGCCCTGACACGAAAAATACGCAATTCTTGCTCAGGGTTTTTAAGCGTGTCATGGCGCTTAGGCATGGGTAACGATGACTCTCAAATCAGACAAAAAACAATTATCGATGATAGGGATGACCTACTAGCAGTGTCCACGCCCGGTAAAGTTGCTCAGCCAGCATGATGCGTACCAGTGGGTGTGGCAACGTGAGAGGCGATAAAGACCACGCTTTATCAGCCATTGCTGAAAGGGATGGCTCCAAGCCATCAGGTCCTCCCACCAACAACACAATATCTTTGCCCAACATGCGCCAAGCGTCGGCTTCGTCAGCAAGTTGCTCGGTACTCCAGGTTTTACCCTTAACCTCAAGTGCCACGATATACTCGTCGCCACGAAGCTTGTCACGTATACGCTGAGCCTCTTGCGCACGCGCTTTAGCTATATCAGCATTTTTGCCACGCTGACCGAGTGGAATCTCTTCAATTTCAAGCGAGAAGTCTCGAGGCAGCCGTTTGCGGTAGGTCTCAATGCCCTCCTCAACCCACGCAGGCATTTTGGTGCCCACCGCTAACAGCCGGATCTTCATGACATCGTGGCTCGCTCTTCAAACCGTTTGAGCGATTCACTAATAGCCCCAGCGTCATTGGGTAGGTCTGCCCATAAGCGCTCAAGATCATAAAGGGCTCTGGCTTCAGGCAACATAATATGGACAACCACATCGCCTAAATCGACCAATACCCAGTCAGCATTATCGCCACCTTCAACACCTCGGGGCGCAAGGCCTGACGCTTTGGCCTTTTCCACAACATTTTGCGCTAAGGCAGCCACGTGGCGAGTAGACGTACCACTGGCGATTAGCATCAAATCAGTAACTTCAGTCAGCTTTGAAACATCTAACTGCGTAATATCTCGTGCTTTAAGTTCTTCTAGGGCATCAACCGCTAGATTTTTAAGTGTATCGATGTGCATGGCTCCTAAAGGCAACCCCTTGTTGTCGTAAGCTCAGCAAAAGCAAGCTCAGTGATATTCAGTCAATAAGCCGGCCATTGTAACGGCTTCTTTCCTGACTGCCAGCGCTATTCACCAGAATGATAGAAACCATGCCGCAGAATGGCTTCCTCGACGGCCTCAGGCAGTAGATAACGAACGCTTTTGCCCTTTTCTAAACGCTCTCTTATGTAAGTAGCCGAAATCGCCATCATGGAGGGCAAGGCCAGCGTTAGAACATTACCATTAGGGCTTCGCATCAGTTCATCTACACTATCGACTTCACGATTACCCACCAGTTCCCTTAATTCCTCAGACCAACGCGCGTTATAGCCAGGTCGAGCGATCACAACGAGATGTGCTAAAGAGAATATCTGACTAGCTTTGTGCCATTTGGCTAACCGCAGAAAAGCATCGAACCCAATAATCATCACTAGACTCGCGCTATCGCCATACGCTTGCCGCAGTTCAGCAAGCGTATCCACGCTATAAGAAGGCCCTTCACGGCGTAGCTCCCGATCATCAGCCATCACACCTGGCGTGTCGCTAATACCTAGCCTTAACAACTCAAAACGCTGTTCCGGCGACACCTGAGGCGTATCACGCAGAGGCGGCTGAGGTGCGGGAATCATGTGCAAACGATCAAGCCCAAGGGCTTCACGAACCTCAACGGCGCTTCGCAAATGCCCCAGATGCACAGGATCAAATGTGCCCCCCAGCATGCCTATTCGCATGGGTGTTGAACTCATTGCCTGATTTGCCCATCACCAAAGACCACATATTTCTGCGTTGTAAGCCCTTCTAATCCAACCGGCCCTCGCGCATGCAGCTTATCGGTTGAGATACCAATTTCCGCACCCAGTCCATACTCAAAACCATCAGCAAAGCGCGTAGAGGCATTTACGATGACTGAGCTTGAGTCGACCTCAGCCATGAAGCGTCTCGCTAGACTGATGTCTTGAGTCACAATGGCATCAGTATGATGGGAGCCATATTGCTCGATATGCTGAATCGCCTCATCCATACCATCGACGACTTTAATCGCTAAAATCGGCGCAAGGTACTCAGCGCCCCAGTCTTCTTCTGTGGCCAACGCTGCTTGGGGCAGCAATGCTCGTGTACGCTCGCAACCACGTAGCTCTACATGGTGCTCGGCGTAGGCACGAGCCAACTCTGGCAGCACGATATCGGCAATCGGCGCATCCACCAGCAGCGTTTCCATCGTATTGCAGGTGCCATAGCGATGCGTTTTCGCGTTTACCGCGATGGCCAGCGCTTTAGCGGGATCTGCTGTAGTGTCGATGTAAACGTGACAAACCCCATCGAGGTGTTTAATGACCGGCACCGTTGCTTCGCGGGAAATGCGCTCGATCAGAGACTTACCACCTCTTGGAATAATGACGTCGACGTACTCGGGCATGCTTATCATCGCACCCACTGCAGCGCGATCGGTGGTGGCAACAATTTGTACGGATTCAGCTGGCAAGCCAACATCGGCTAGCCCCTCCTGGATACAACTGCTAATCGCCGCATTTGACGCACTGGCCTCAGAACCGCCGCGTAGCAAGCAAGCATTACCCGATTTTAAGCACAGGCTTGCTGCCTCAAGGGTAACGTTCGGGCGAGATTCATAAATAATGCCAATAACCCCTAGCGGTACGCGCATTTTGCCAACTTGAATTCCGCTTGGGCGATAGCGCATATCGTCAATTTCGCCAACGGGATCTGGCAGCGCAGCCACTTGGTGAAGGCCTTCGACCATGGCATCAATTCGCGCATCATTAAGCGCCAGACGATCAAGCAGTGCAGCGTCTAGGCCAGTTTCTTTGCCACGCTGCAAATCAAGCGCATTAGCTTCCAGTATTAACTGTCTAGAGGCCGTCAGGCGCGATGCCATTGCTTCAAGCGCACGATTTTTCAATCCCGTATCAGCACGACGCAGCTCTCTGGCAGCTGCCCTAGCGCCTTGACCGAGCACCTGGATATAAGCGGGAACATTCCCCGCAGCTAATTGCTGTAGGGCTATGTTTTGGCGTGCGTTTGAACCGCTCATACTTTCTCCCTGTCTTATTGCGTATGCAAGGCAAGTTGCATTCTATGGTAGTGGTACTAGGTGTTTGGCAGTATGTTACGCCATTAGGGCGTTATACTGACGCTATTAATGATTACATTTCGACGCCCACGCCTGGTCAAAGTGCTCCATGGGCAATCTTGAATTAAAGGTGAATAGTAAGCCACCATGCAAAGCAAGTACAAAATACGCCTACTAAGAGCCAACTTGTTCGCAGCGGCGTTAGCATTAGCGTCCTGGACATATATGGCGCAGCCAGCGGCTGCGCTAGTACTTTGGTTGTCTGTAGGCTGGCTTTTTGTTACTGCGCTATTGCTCGACTTTAGCCATCGTCGTTCTAAAGGCCTACCTTGGCAAGTGCTCACCGGGGCGCTACTGCTGGGGCTAATTGCCGTGGCTCCAGAGCGCCATAGCTTTTTAATATGGGCTTGGGCGGCAATGTTTATGCTGCCCCAGAAACGCTGGGTGGCCGTGTTCAATACGTGCGCTGCGTTGATTAGTTGGTCATTCATTGCCCCTCTTCTTAGCTTACCCGAAGCACTGCTACTGTTGGCGGCATTGATCACGCTAGGCGTGCTTTCCAGTGCAAAAGCGTGCCAGTTAATCGATATTAACGGCTCCATTCGCAAACGCCTTCGACTAATCCCTGGGTTAAATTTATGGCCAAGCGGACAGCTGCTGAGAGACCTGAGCCGCGAACAAACCCGCTCTGAACGTGAAGCCATCTATGCAGAGCTATTAATTATCCAAGTAAAACGTCATCAGCTTTGGTCGTCGGGGCAAAAATTATGCAACCTCATATACAGCTTTGAACACGTTTATCGCTTAAATAATCAGACACTTGCCGCCTTGATGTTGTCGTATAACCCAAAGGAAGCCGCCCAACGCCGCAAGCTTCTCTGCGCAGGCCTCCCAGAAACACAGCACTTCCACCACCTACCACTAATGGATATAGAGCTATCGGGTCTATCCGTCGAGGCGCTAGCTCAGCTCCCGCCTCAACAACGGGAAGGTAACAATGATTGACCAACTGCGGCACAGACACCTGATGACTTTTGCCTACACCGCGAGTGTGATCCTAGTAGCAGGGTACACATTCTGGCTTTATCGCATGGGCAATTATCACGACCTTTTAGTGCCAATGTTTGTGACACTGCTGCTACTTACTGCGTTGTTAATGCACTACAGCCAGGCGTTAAAGCCTGTTATTCCCCGCGCTATTTTACTGGGTAGCAGTTATGTCATTACCCTGGCCGCCTTCTATAATCATCCTAGCACCTCTACGATTTGGATCGGACTGCCCACGGCCGCTGCATTTTTTTTACTACCGCTATCGAGCGCTTTCTTACTAACGGTATTTTCCAGCCCCCTATGGTGGCTACTAACCCGTCACAGCGATGCATCCTCAGAGACAGTTATTGCTTATACCGCTCTCATTCTGCTGATGGCCTTACCACCATGGGAGCACGCACGACAGAGAGCATTGCTGAGGGCAACAGACCCAAACGACAATGATTGCAATGCTTACCATATTGATACGCTAAAAGAGCGTCTTCACAATGAGTTTCTGCGCGCAGCAATGCTCAACAAGCGCTTGGCAGTCTTAGTGATGCATTTACCCCAACTTGATATGGCGGAAGAGCAATTTGGTTCACGCGCAAAAACGGCGCTGCTGGGTGCGCTCTGTAACGAAGTCAATAGCCGTTGCCGCGACCACGATCTGTTAGGCCGGGCAGGCAACGCCACGTTCTGGTTAGTGCTGCCCGACACAAGTGAGAGCGGTGCTATGTTGGTGCGCGAGCGGCTTCAACGCGCACTATCACAACGTGTTCTAGTAGAAACGGGGCAGTTAGAAACCCGTATTGCTGTTTGCCTACCATGCCGAAATGAGAGCTTTGAACGCTACATAAATCGCCTGGAAGCTCGTGCAAACGCATTATCTATCGCCTAATGCGGATTAAATGGAGCAGTATTTTTCATGGCTGATGCGCTTTTTGCCCTGTCACTCTCGCCAGCTATGTTACTACTGTTGGTTGCACTGATTTCGCTGCTTGAATCCCTTGCGCTGGTTGGCTTATTGGTGCCTGGTGTTGTGTTAATTACCGCCGCTTCGTCCGTGGCGGGGCATGAAGCCATTGCCCTGCCATGGCTAATCGGTGCTGCGTTAATAGGCGCCATTCTGGGGGATAGCATTAGCTACCTGCTCGGCTATCACCATCGTGAACAGGTCACTAACCGTTGGCCTTTATCCATGCACCCAGAATGGCTGGAACGCGGCGTACGTTTTTTTAACCGTTATGGTATCCATTCAGTATTTATTGGTCGGTTTGTAGGTCCAGTCCGCCCCATTATTCCGCTTATTGCAGGTATGATGCGGATGCCAAAGCGCACTTTTTTGTGGGCCAATATCACCTCCGCAGCCCTGTGGGCTCCCGCTTATGTGTTGCCTGGCTACTTACTAGGAAGAACCTGGCAACAGCACCTCAACCTCCCCCCAAATATAGAAACGGCAATCATTACATTAAGCGCCTGTATCATCGTGCTTGCAGTGATTTTTTCCTGGGGAAGAGCCCAGGTTGGACGCCACGGTTTCATCTACTTGGCAACAGCACGTCTTATTCGCCGTATCCCCTTTATGCGTCGGTCGTGGCTCTCAATGAGCCTTAATGATGAAGTGCCGCTAGCCTCGTTACTGCTGTTTTTGATCACGTTGGCAAGTGTCTCCGCCTGGACTCTGCTAGTAATCAATCATCAAGGCCCGCTGGCAATAGACCTACAAGCACAGCGACTGTTTAGCTGGTTAACCAATCAGGGCAAACGCATGAAAGATTTCATCCAGCCAATATCGTCGC
>NZ_JABUZD010000062.1:0-1396 GCF_014897875.1 Halomonas sp. 3A7M | reverse complement strand
CCTACATACATTATGCACGAAAACTTTCGGTTAGGCACTTAGCTGTAATGTTTCATTTTTAATTCCTTTTGAAACTCAGTGTGTCTTTTTGTTTCATTGACTGAGTTTGGACCATTCTAAGAATGGCGCCATAGGAAGTTTTTTTAATGCTGTGGTTATATATTTAACGTAAGTTATATTTTCTATTTGCTACTTTTTTGATTCTTATGGTACTAGTATTTTAATTATGTTGAATTTTCTATTTTAATGAAAAAAGCCACTCTATCGAGTGGCCATTGTTTTTTTATAGTTTTATTTTAGTAGTGTTCCCTTGATTAATTTTCACTAAAGTATAGGTGTCGGTGCATTAAGATAGTCATCTAAAATGGTGCCTTGAATATTGGTTCCGGGAGCAAGATTCCATAATCGATTCTCGATACCTCTCGCTACAAGGTGAATGACAGCAGATTCTATTGCCGACATTACCGCAAGCTGAACCGGTTCATTTGTGGTTATACCTGCTTCGGCCTCTAATAAGCGCCTGAAATCAATAAAGCGATAAACCCCTGCGCGTAGCTCCTTAGAATAGATGGTCTTGGTGGTGGTGACGTTAGCTAATATTTCGCCTGTTGAGATTTCCACCGCACGTAAGTTCACCGTCACCTGATCGACCTGGTACTGGCCTGATGCCCCAATACCAAAATATTCGGCACCGGCTCCTCCGGTTCGTACGTTCGATTCATAAGCAATAATGCCACCCTCTAACATCACCGACGCTGCTCTTAACGATGGCAGCGTATCGGGCTGCCCAAAGCGTTCGAACTCCGCGCGAATAATACGGCGTTCTGTTAACAAGTTTTGTAATCCAACACGTTCAAGCGGGATAAACCAGCCAGAGTCAGATAGGGCTCCGGTAAGCATTGCTGCAGCCCCTTGGGTTACCGCAGTTGAAAACGTGCTGGCGGGAGCTGGCCGGTATTGCCCTGTTTGATCACGAAAATCATACACAGAGACAAATATCTTTCCTGACGGTGGCGGTAGCGATACAAGGTCCTGGTAGGTAGCTCCTCTAGGCGTGAGTGTTGCTTCAGCACCTTCTAAATTTTCAGACGTTGCCACCATTCCTGCACAGCCACTCAGCAGGCTAGCGATGACAATTGAGGCGATAATTTTCATAATGATCCCCTGACAAAGCAGATAGCGTTAGTCGTTATTACTGGTTTTTTAGCGATTGGTATCGATGTTGTTGTTAAGGGTTAAATAGGCCGCCAACGCTAATCTCTGTTACATCTCCAGTAACTTTATCCACAACACGCACAATTAGTTGTCCGCTATTGTCACTTACGACAACGCCGAACTCATCGCTATCGAAGCTAAGTGAATCCGCATAAGTTATGGTGTATAAAGCGAGGCTTAT
>NZ_JABUZD010000063.1:0-11634 GCF_014897875.1 Halomonas sp. 3A7M | reverse complement strand
CCTACATACATTATGCACGAAAACTTTCGGTTAGGCACTTAAAAGAGTGCGTTATCTACCTCTATGGATGAAACATTCAAAGCTGACTAAGCCCTAGCCTAGATAGTGAAACGGCAGATCCTGTTTCGGACGCAGGGCGAAGAGCCTAAGGCTTAGGTACCAAGTAGCTCTACCGCCAGTTCAGAGGCCTGTTGCCGAGTCTGCACCACCTTCATGGGAAACTGATACAGTTTTCTTGAGACAGTTTTGAGACGCTCTTCAAGAAGCGCTCTTAGCGCCTCATCCTGGGTAACGTAAACATATCCTTGGCAGAAGTGATTCAGGCGGTCGCGATGTTTTTTGATCCAGAGGATTGCTGTCTTTTCGTCCTCGTGAGGTTCGTCATCATGATCATGGCTAGGTGGCGTCCACACCGCTACGAAAGGCACTTCCTGGGATAACAGGCAGTCCAGTCCAGCCAGAAGTCGGGAGACGCGGTTTTCCTCGTTCAGCTCTGGGAAACGGATAAAAGCCGTCGGCCAATCACCAATATCAAATAAGTCTCGATCCGGCACCGATTGCTGGAATGGCACGTATTTCTGAGTCATGTTGGACATAGTTATTCCTCTGAGTAAAGATGTCGTAAAACGCTGATGACTAGCAGCAGGGCCAGCGCACCGATGGCGTAGAACAGTCCCCAGCCAATCAGAGATATCAGGCTGGCAGCCCCTACAGTGACCAGCGTGCTGGCAAAGCGGCTAATGCCGTAATAGGCGGCGTAGTCGGTCGCTGGCTGTGCCCCTTCTGACCAGCCCAGAATTTTGGCCGCAACGGTGACGTAGATGCCGCTGACACCAGCACCAATGGCGATAGCACCAGCCATAGCAAGGGTCGGTACTAGCTGAAGAAAGCCATATCCCATGGCAACCAGCGACAACAATGAGACGGCTGCGAACAGAGACATGGTGCGAGTCAGTCCAGCGAGTTTCATCAATGGGATAGATACCGCAGAGGTCGCCATCATGGTCAGCGGCCCCAGGGTGCCGACGATCCAGCCCACTTGTTGAATACTGACCCCAAGGTCGATGAGCATCAGTCGATTTAGACCGGCGAGCGGAAAGATGATGCAACAGGTTAGCGTCAGCAACAGTACGCGACGGCGTGAATCAGCCACAGACAGCAGCTTCAACAGGCTGGCCCGACCATGAGAGGAGTCTGGCTGGCTGGAGACGGCATCAAAACGGCCCAACGGTAGGGCGAATAACAGCAGCAACCCCATGACCATCGACAGCAATAGGAAAGCATTCTGCCAGCCTAGCTGATCAAAGAAGCCCACAAAGCCTCCTCCGCCTAGCATGGCGCCCAGGGACAGAGCAGCCAGCTTGGTAGCAGAGGCGACCGGGCGCCATGCAGGGAGAATGGTCTTAACCGCCATGGCATCCAGCGCCAAGTCCATTGTGGCAATGGCCAGCGACACTAACAGGCCCAGACCAAACAATTGCCACCACGGAATACCTTCAGACAGGGCGATAAGTATCAAAAGGAGGATCGCGGCACTCTGCATAGCCACAATCCAGCCCAGCCGGCGAGAAATCAGCGGCAAGCCAACCCTGTCGATCATAGGAGCCCACAAGAAGGTCAACCCGAAAGGCAGGTAAAGCAAGTACAGCCAACCGGTGGAGGCAATACTCAGCCCCTGATCCCGCATAATGGCTGGCATGCCCCCATTCACCACCCCCATGATCAAACCAAAGCCTACATACAGAGCATTGATCCCAAGCAGTACCCAAGGTTGGTGTGCTGCTGCGACTGGCTCTCCCAGCGCTTCGTATCGGTCGAGGCCGCTTGTTTGGTCTGTTTTCATAGGGCTACCACTGGTACTTCAAGGTGGCGTAGACCGAACGTCCGTTGCCATAATTACAAAAGTTGTTGCCCAAACAGGTCACGTAAGTCTTATCGGTCAGGTTGGAGACGTTGAGCTGTGCGTTCACGCCATCCAAGCGCGGATCTAAAACACTCAGGTCATAACGTATTAGTGCGTCTAATAGCGTGTAATCGGGGACACTCAGTCTTTGGGCGCCGGCGGTAAAAGCGTTGGGGCTGTAACCACCAGTTGACTCACCCACGTAGCGGGCACCAGCACCAACGGTCAGGCCGCTGAAGAGCGGTTGGCTGAAACGGTGGTCAATCCACAAGGATGCGGTGTAGTCAGGGATGGCAACCGGAGCATCGCCTCTATCAACGCCAACGCTTTCGCTGATGTCTGCATTGGTGTAAGTCACTGCCCCGATGAGGTTGGTCTGCGTGTCCAGTTCGAGTTTAGCTTCTAGCTCTACCCCCCTGGAGGTGACTTCCCCAGTTTGATAGCGCATGAGCGGATTAACCGTCGTCACCACATCCTGCTGGGTAATATCGAAATAGGCCAGGGTGAACAGGCCGTCCAGCCCAGTGGGCTGATACTTAAGCCCCACCTCGTACTGTTCTGCTGTGGTCGGCTCAAGGGCATTGCCCTGATAGTCTGTTCCGCTCGCCGGCAGGAAAGACGTCGAATAACTGCCATAGACCACTAGGCCGTTATCAAAGCTATACAGTAGGCCCAGCTTGCTACTGAATTCACTGTCATTTTGGGACTGGCTAGTATTGGCCAAGTTGTTGTCGGTTCTGGTGTGGACACGCTCATAGCGGCCGCCCAACAGTAATGTCCACTGATCAAAACGAATCTGATCCTGAAGGTAGATACCATTTTGATCGATGCTTTGCTGCTGATCGACAAAGGGGGCAAGTACCAGTGAGTTGGCGATAGAGTACTGGGGATCTAGATAATCAATGGAGGGAGCCATACCAAACTGTCGTTTTTGCGTAGAGTCAAGGGATTGGTGATCCCAACCAATCAATGCCGTGTGCTCCAACGCGCCCGTTAGGAAATTGGTTTGAACCTGCAGATCGGACGCCAAGCCGGTTGCAGACTCATCCGTCGCAAGGGCGTAGCGGTTGATGGTATGGCCGTCGGCAGCCAGGGATTGTGTAGCGACGTCCTGGGTAATCGAATCGACATTCAGATAGCGCAAATTGTGGCGGATGGCCCAATCGTCACTAAACCGGTGTTCAAACTCGTAACCCAGAGAGTACTGTTCCCGGTCGAATTCAGCGAAAGCTGGATCACCATCATTAAAATCGCTGGGAATCTGTCCCGCGGGACTGTCCCAAAGCGAACCCACCGTTGGCAGAATGCCGTAATAACCACCTTCAGGATCTTTCTGATAGCTGGCTAGAACCGTCAGGTCAGTGTTATCACTTATGCGCCAAGTTAGTGAGGGAGCCACGTAGTAACGCTCTTCCTCCGTGTTAACGACCTGGGTGTCGGCGACCTTGCCAAGAGCAACGAAGCGATACAGCAAGGTTTTATCCTGATTGACTGCATCGGATACGTCGAGCGCTGCCTGGGAGTGGTCATTACTGCCCACCTGGAATTCAACTTCTCCCCTGGGTTCCTCGGTCGGGCGCTTGGACACGGTATTCACTAGCCCTCCAGGCATAGCGGTTCCGTAAAGAGTTGATGAGGGGCCCTTTAGTAGCTCGATACGTTCGCTGCCATAGGCTTCCACTTGTGGAATTGCATACCCCGGCCCTCGCGGAAGACGCAGGCCATCCTGAAACAGGATCGGGTCACTGGGGGAGCCGAAGCCACGGATATAGGGGATGTCATATCGGGTTGCAGACCCACGTATTTCAGCAGCGATACCCGAGGAGTAGCGCAGCGACTGCGCAAGACTCAAGGCACCTTGGGATTCAGCCTGTTCACGAGTGACGACCGACACTGACTGTGGCGTCTCCAAAATTGAAGTATCGGTCTTGGTCGCGGTTGCACTGCGTTGTGCAACATAGCCCTCTACAGGCCCTCGGGCGGATTCCGCTACGCGCTCAGCATAAATATTAATTGGTGCCAGAGTGGTCGTGGCTTCATTGGCAACAAGCAGCCTGAATTGTCCTGGCGCCGTCTGCTCGGCAGTCAGTCCTGTTCCAGCAAGAATTGCCTCCAACCCTTCTCGAACATTATAGGTACCTACCAAGCCCCGGCTGGTCCGACCCGCCGTCAAAGAACCATCAATGGCCAGCAGTATGCCGGCGGTGGAAGCAAACTGGTTCAGCACTTGATCAAGACTGCCTCCTGGGGTGCTGTACTCTGTGAGCAGTTCCGCACGGGAACCACTACCAACCTGTTGTGCGGATGCAGGCGCGATGATAACGCTGCCTAGGCAAGCCAGCAGGACGGCCTGAGCTAATGCTCTGCGCCGCAATGTGTCGTATCGGGAGGGCATGTTTCATCCTCATGGGTGACAGAAATATTAAGCCTCTGTAGTAATCCCGAACGAGAATGAAAAAGTGCTAAGGGTTATGAAAAAAAAGTTTATGAAAATCAGCTTATGGAAATTATTTTATGGAAAAAAGTAGGCGATCTCGCTAGGAGGCAGAGATCGTTACCCAGTAACGGGTCAACGTATGAATGCGAATAGGCAATGCCTGTTCTAGTGCTTGCAGAACTTGGTCAGTGTCACGCAACGGATACACGCCGGAAACGACGAGGCTGGCGACAGCCGGATCACAACGTAGTACGCCGACGCGATAGCGCCCCAGCTCGGCGAGAAAATCATCTAACCTCTGCTGTTCAGCAATCAATAAGCCGCGTGTCCAAGCTGATTTGGCCATATCAGCGGGCGTGGGTAGGGTGACCTGGTGTTGGTCAAAACGAGCCTGTTGACCGGCATTAATCCGCATGCCCGAACTCGACCGGGAGGTGAGCTCAATAGCACCTTCCAGCACCTGAACCAGGACGCTACCGGCAGCATCGTCATACTGACGAACCGAGAATCGGGTGCCGATAGGACGAACCTGACCGCTTCGGGTTGAGACCATGAAGGGGCGTGCAACCGTTGCCCGATCCGGTGCCGTTGCGATCATAACTTCACCTTGACGCAGGTGCAGTGTTCGCTGGCTATCCGTAAAGGTGACGTCAACGGCGCTGTCTGTGTTAAGCGTGATAGCGGTTCCATCCGGCAACGTGACGCTGCGTGTCTCGCCGCGCCGGGTCGTGTAATCGGCGGTTGCGGCCTGCCAATGAGAGGTTCTCTGGATACCATAGCCACTGCCGCCAATACCAACCAAGACGACGAAACCAAGCAGAAGCTGGCGACGTCGAGTATCCGGGCCGCTTGCTCGTAAGGCCCTACCTGCGATGTCACTCGGTATATGACTGAAGGGATCGTGTATCTGCTGGAGCTGCTGCCAAGCCTGCTGATGACTGGGGCTGGCATTCAGCCAAGAGGTGAACGCTTGCCGTTCCTGAGGCGTGACTTCGCCAGACCAGAGAATTATTTGCCACTCCATGGCGGCCTGTAACTCGCTGCTGTGGCATTTTTCCATGTTCTCACAGGAGTCGTTTCCATGAGAGGTAGTGTCGCCTGGGTGACTCATTGGACGCTTCTACTCCTGGGTAGCGGCCACACAGGCCTGCACCGCAAGAAGCATGTAATTGCGGACGGTGGCAACAGAAATACCCAGCTGAACGGCAATCGCCGAGTACGTGAGGCCATCAAAGCGCGACAACAAGAACGTTTCTCGAACCAGGGGCTTTAATCCGCTGAGCATCGCATCAATTCTCACTAACGCCTCAATGGCCAGCCAACTTTCTTCTGGGGAGGGCGTAAATGCCTCAGGACACTGGGCAAGCGCATCCAGATAAGCCTGCTCGATACGCTGTTTCCTATACCGATCAATCACGAGTCCTTTGGCAATCTGTATCAGGTGGGAACGAGCTTGATCGGCGGTTGGCGTTCGGCGGGATTTCAGTATTCGCAAATAGGTATCATGGGCCAGATCCGCTGCGTGGTGCGAACAGCCAAGACGATGACGCAACCAATTATGCAACCAAGCATGGTGGTCGCAGTACAATTGGTGGATATCGTTGGACTCGGCGGTATCAGTGCCGGACACAGGGTATTCCTTGAGCAGCAGGCTTTATGGAGTATAAATAATAATCACTCGCATTGTAGTCCGTTGGTGAAAGTAAAAGCAATTCTGGCGTGAATCCAAGACCAGAACCGCCAAAGCGGCAACGCAGAAGCCCGCTTTATCAAAATTCCGTCACCACCGTCACACCTGCCCCTTCGAACTTATCCATGTTCATCAGCGCATCAATCGATTGTTCAAGAGTAATACGCTTGCCGATAAGCTTTTCAGGCGTCAGCTTTCCAGACTGGATCATCGCCAGCATGGCGTCATAACGGTGCGCCTGCATGCCATGGCTGCCCAGTATTTCAAGCTCGTGGGCAATAACCTTACTCATGGGAATAGCAGGTGTGCTGTTCTCAGCCAACATCAACCCAACCTGAATATGCTTGCCGCGTTTGCGCAGATTGCTGATGGAGTTAAAACAGGTCGTCGGGTGGCCTAATGCATCCAGAGAGACATGAGCACCTCCCTGGGTTATTTCTGCCACTGCCTCAACCACATCGGCAATCTTGGCAGCATTCACAGTGGCAACGGCACCCAATTGACGAGCCAGGTGAAGCGCGTCTTCCGAAATATCGATGGCCACCACATTGGCGCCGACGGCGTTGGCAATCATCACAGCGGATAGACCAACCCCGCCGCAACCGTGGACGGCCACCCACTGCCCTGCCGCTGTTTTGCCCTGATCAACCACTGCCCGAAAAGAGGTAACGAACCGACATCCCAAGCTCGCCGCCGTTGCAAAATCCAATGTCTCTGGCAGCGCGACCAAATTGACGTCTGCATAGTGAATACTCACATACTCAGCAAAGGAGCCCCAGTGCGTGAAGCCGGGCTGGAACTGGCTATCGCACACCTGGTGGTTGCCTGAGTGGCACTCAGGGCAAGTGCCGCATCCACCAACGAAGGGAACCGTGACGCGGTCGCCAATGCGCCATGTTTTTACGTCTTTACCCACGGCCTCGACAACACCGGAAAGCTCATGCCCCGGCACATGGGGAAGTTGAATATCGGTGTCATGCCCTACCCAGCCATGCCAGTCACTGCGGCAAACGCCTGTCGCCATCACTTTCACCACAACCCCATGCGGCTCGGGGGTGGGGTCAGGCAGTTGCTGGATCTGTGGTGGGGCGGAAAATTGCTCAAAAACAACGGCTTTCATAAATGGCTCCTGCGCGGTATTGATTGTTTTTAATATAACTAACCGCGCCTGAAATTACTTTTCTGATAAATGGACACACAGACTGATTTTGAAGCACTCTTTCCATTAATCACCTCACCATGAAAGAGTGTTTCAAATGAGTCAACTGGATAAAGTAGATGCTCAAATAGTCGATAGCCTTCAAGCCGATGGTCGGCTATCCAACGCCAGGCTGGCCGAGCGGCTGGGAATGAGCGAAGCCACCTGCTGGCGACGCCATAAACGCCTGGAAGAATTAGGTGTGATCGAAGGCTATCAAGCCACACTGAACCGCCGACAGCTAGGCGGCAACGTGCTGGCGTTTGTGCAGATCACCTGCACCCAGCACAGCGAGGCGGCCACTGCGGAGTTTGAACGCATTATCCAGGCCAGCTCCCGGGTGCTCAGCTGCCACAACACCACCGGTGAGGCGGACTTTCTCTTGCAGGTGATCGCCCGCGACCTTGATGATTACAGCCGCTTCGTGGAAAAGGTGTTACGCCAGTTACCGGGGATATCAAGCATCCGCTCCCATATCTCCCTGCGAGAAATGAAGGCGACAAGTCACTTGCCGGTTGGAGAGTTGCTAGGCCTGTAAGCGAATTAGTCGGGTAGGTTGTGAAAATAGGAAATAGGCTACCAGCAGGCTTTACGCACTTGAATAACTTCTGCAGCAGGCCGTGGTACGATAAGTAATAAACAGAAAAACAGATACAGTAGTATCCAAAATAGGTCTAAAAAAGCTAAAATGGATACAGTAATATCCTTTGTAGGAATGCATAGCTTATGCACCGTTTTCTGCTGTTAGACGATACCGATGTCCAGCAAGCCTTTGCGACTCACCTGCGCCACTTACGCGAGCAGGCCAACCTATCCCGTGCGGCGCTGGCACAGCGCAGCAGTGTGCCTGCCCCAACCATCAAAAAATTTGAGCTCACCGGGCAAATATCGTTTCGCCAACTGCTGTTGCTATGGCAAAGCCTAGACGACTTGGCACGGCTATATGCGCTGACCCAACAAGACGCATTCAACACAAAGACACCTTCCTCTATCGAAGAGGTGCTCAAAGATGGCCTTTAAACCCACGCAACGGCTGAACGTGACCCGCACGCTATCAACCGGGGAACAGGTTGCTGCGGGCGTATTAGCGCAAAACCGCCAGGGGGTATTTTTTCAGTACGCGAAAGGCTATGAGGAACGACATGGCAACCTATCGCCCTTTACGTTACAGCACGGCCTAGCGCTTCAGCCAGCCCCTAAAACACCGCATCAAGGACTGCACGGCGTATTTGGCGACTGTTTACCCGATGGGTGGGGACTGCTGCTACAAGACCGGGTATTCCGTCAGCATGGTATAGCGCCTATGCAGCTTACGGCGATGGATCGACTGGCATTTGTTGGCCAGCGCGGCATGGGCGCACTGGCCTTTGAGCCAACATCAGATGCTGCGCCGACACAAAGCGATAATGAGCACCTAGCGACACTCGGACTCCAAGCACAAGCCGTTTTTGATGGGCAAACCGAAGACGTACTAAGTGCTCTAGTCGCAGCGGGTAGCTCCGGTGGGGCAAGGCCAAAAGCACAGCTTTTTATGGCTCCAGGCCAATTCAGCGAGTGCCGAACCAAGGCCCGGCCAGAGGATGACGCGTGGCTGGTCAAGTTTACCTCCCAACATTTGCCTTTGG
This sequence comes from Halomonas sp. 3A7M, assembly GCF_014897875.1. Taxonomy (NCBI): domain Bacteria; kingdom Pseudomonadati; phylum Pseudomonadota; class Gammaproteobacteria; order Oceanospirillales; family Halomonadaceae; genus Halomonas; species Halomonas sp. 3A7M. Next base: position 2,781 of record NZ_JABUZD010000063.1, on the reverse strand, counting down.
GTCACGAAGAAGGCCTATGCGAAGCGGTATACCTGGAGTTGGCTAAAAAGGCAGGCCTTGAGCCGCCGGAATGGCAGTTGCTGCGCATACCGACGCCTCAGGGGGAACGCGCTTGGCTTGCCATCAAACGGTTTGATTGGATTAATCAAAGCCCTGCGGGGCGTCTGCATATGCATAGCGCCTGTGGTCTGCTGGATGCCGACTTTCGAACTCCTAGTCTTGATTACGCCGACCTTATCAAAGCCAGCCGCCAGCTGTGTAAATCCCCCGCCGTCGGCCAACTCCAATTCCGACGCGCCCTGTTTAACCTGTTTGCCTGCAATCAGGATGATCACAGTAAAAACTGGGCGTTTTTGCAGGACGACCGAGGCGAATGGAAACCAGCGCCTTTCTATGACGTAACGTTTAGCCCTCACCCTTATGCAGAACACGCGACTGCTTACATAGGCTACGGTAAACAGCCGCCTCTAAAAGCCATTCAGCAGCTAGCTGGGCATGCAGGCTTTGCCAACTGGAAACAGGCTCAGCCGTATGTTCAGGAGATCGTAGACGTTATGAGCATTTTCCCAACCGTGGCAAAAGACCTTGGTGTGAAAGCCAGCACGATTGAGCTGATCACCCAGCGATTGAATCAAGCGTGGCAGGAGAACAAGGAGCTTTTACTCAGTTAACGATGACTGTTTAAAGAAGATAAATGGCGAGGAATACGTCCCGCATACAAGCGTTATCGCTCGCCCAAAAAGTTATAATCAGCACCAATTTTCGAAGCACCAAGCTGATACTGATGCACCCCATTAGCTTTATGTGCTGTTTGATTGCAAAGTACACGACATTTTAAGCGTGTGGCGGCTCGCTTGGCGCCGACACGACCGTAATGTAAGGATCCCAAATGGCCATTAAGAAGAACGAGCTCTACTCATCCCTTTGGGCAAGCTGCGATGAATTGCGCGGCGGTATGGATGCCAGCCAGTACAAAGACTATGTGCGCAAGACAGCACGCTGAGTGCCCCTCAGTGGAAGGACACTAACGGCCAGCTGAAACCCTTCGATTTCGCCGTCGCCAACCCTCCGTTCTCCAACAAAAACTGGAGGTGCGCTAAGCCGTAAATACGGCCATGGTACAAAGCTACTGGGAAATAGGCCGTCTGATTGTCGAGCATGAGCAGCAAGGCAGTAGCCGCGCCGAATACGGCAAACAGCAGCTCCAGCAGCTTTCGCAACAGCTCACCGAGCGGCTGGGTAAAGGCTTTGATGTTCGCAATCTACGCAATATGCGCCAGTTTTTATCAAAGCTTTCCAAAACGGAACGCAGTGCGTACCGAATTGAGCTGGACTCACTATCGCACCCTGCTGCGAATAGACAATGCCCAAGCCCGAGACGGGGTATTTGCACGAAGCGATCAACCAAAGCTGCAGAGCAAATGCATAGATGGGACTAAATTCCCATAATCCAATACAAAATGGGAACATAGTACCTAAGCTTTTCCTGGTTCGATTTTAGCTTTGACTATGACAACGCTTTTTTAAAATCACCCTACTGTTTGCAAATTGCCCCTTTGCTTACTCTGCATGCAGGGGAGCCTATAACTTTACGTAGATAGCACCGATGCAAATCAAGATTTCTCAGAGCAGCAGCGCATTATTAACTTGCCCACTGCACCATTAAAGCATTGATGACCAGTGGTGATTTCCGCACTCCATTCTTATTGGAGCCCGTACCGCGGCCTCGTTGAGCGATATCTATCGATAGATTGAAGCCCACACACCCGATAATACCGCCCCAGTGCCTTCTGGCCATGCCGTTTTAACAGGAAAATTCACTTGCTCAATTATCACCAGTTGATAAGATATCCGGCCTATGTATATGTGTACAGTTTTTAACAAACTAGTCAAAGAGAGCGTTATGGAAAGCACGGGACGAAAGCGCTGTGTGATTGGCATACGCGGCCAAACACCTGACCCAAATTACCCAGTAGATATTTGGTTTGACTCACTAAAATCAATCGCCAACGTGCTGTCTAAAGAAAACCAACACTTATTAAAAGTGATCACTGAACAGCAGCCACAGTCAGTCACCGAGCTAGCCGAACTGACAGGTCGGGCGGTAAGTAATGTATCGAGAACGCTGAAGACTTTAGGAAAATACAATCTGGTAGAGATGCAGAGCGCAAAAAAAATGCTCTGCCCTAAAACCACCCATCAAGATTTTTTAGTCGTAGTGAATGATGAAAAATAGATCCAAGACCCTCCAACAAGCAGAAGAGCTCATCAAACCCTTAGCGCTTTCTCATGTGCCCCAAGAAAGCGACGTTGATGCGGTTATTGACCAGTGGTTGCATGCACTCGCAACTGATAGTCAATTTTATTGCAATCTCACGTTGGCTGAGCCAAAGAAGCTCAAAGAAAAAACTTTATCACTTTTGCAAGAGAAAAACTTGTTCTTATCGAGGGAATCATTTTTTGATGAAGTATTCAGCGGTTTAAAGCTAAAGCCCGACTTGGATGCAAAATTTAGATTCATTGACCTTTTTGCTGGCATTGGCGGTGTTAGGCTAGGATTTCAGCGCAGCGGAGGCGCTTGTGTTTTCTCTTCGGAATATGATAAGTCCGCTCAAAAAACATACAAGGTAAATCATGGTGAGTTTCCATTTGGCGATATAACAAAGATAGATGAAGAGGAAATACCTGAGCACGATGTTTTACTAAGTGCTTATTCAAAATTAATCGCGTGATCAGATTCATAGCTACCCAATAGCCGGTGTACCTCTTCACAGAGGTGAT
>NZ_JABUZD010000064.1:0-1261 GCF_014897875.1 Halomonas sp. 3A7M | reverse complement strand
CTGGTCCACGACCCTGCTGTCACTGATCGAAGCACCGATCACCGCCGAGACGACGCACGTCTGCCTGGACATCGACACCTTCGTCATGGACAACAGCAACTCGAAGAAGGAAGGCGTCTCGCGGACCTACCAGAAGGTCGATGGCTACACCCCGATCGCCGCCTATCTGGGCAACGAAGGGTGGTGCCTGGGTCTGGAACTGCGGCCTGGCAAGCAGCACACCATGAAGGAGAGCAATGCCTTTTTGGAGCGAGTGCTCCCCCGTGTCCGAGGCCTGACTGAGGCCCCTATTCTGCTTCGAGAAGATAGCGGCTTCGACAGTAAGGCCCATCTGGTGTTGATTGAACAACACCGCCAAGCGTTTGCCAAAGACGGTCGCCAACTCGACTACATCGTCAAGTGGAACCCCCGGGACTCGGCCAAGGCGGATCTGGATACTTGGCGCGTGGTGGCGGCCAGCTATTGGGAAGAACTGCGCCCAGGCAAGCGTCAAGCCATATGGGCGCAGAGCGCGTCACTCACGGTCGACAAGGTCGAGTATGTGGTCAAGCGCGTGATGCGCCTGGTGGAACGTACCGCCGATCGCGATGGGCAACTGCTGCTCGAACCGACGTATGAGTTGGAAGGCTGGTGGACCAGTCTGGAAGAGTCGCCGGAGGCGGTTATTCAGCGCTATAAAGCGCATGCGACCCACGAACAGTTCCACAGCGAGATCAAGACCGATCTCGACCTGGAGCGACTGCCTTCGGGCAAGTTCGCCACTAACGATCTTATCCTGCACCTGGCCCAGCTGGCCTACAACATCCTGCGGTTGATGGGGCAATTGGGCATGACCGGCGAGCTGAGCCCCGTTCGTCATCCTGCCAAGCGGCGTCGGATACGGACAGTGCTTCAGGAGCTTGTGCATCGCGCCGCCATCGTCATTCACAAAGCACGGCAGGTGATACTTGATTTTGGGCAGGATGTTGGGCGGATGACGGTGCTCAATACCCTGCGTACTCGGCTGCGTTATCCAAAAAGGTCGCCATGCTGACCGTTTATTGGGCAAGGCAGCGCAGTCGCGGGCTAACGGATACTGTTAGCCAAAGTCACCGTGCTCGATCGGTTGAAATGCACGACAAAATAGGCTGTCAACGCCGATCAATGCAACAAGAAGCGGCACTAGCCGGTATGTGTTGTTCGCTTGAGACGGTAGCGGTGGTCAAAAAATACGTGCTGGTGTTGATAGGGAAAGTATCGGCGCCAGCTTCACGGATTCAGG
>NZ_JABUZD010000059.1:0-3183 GCF_014897875.1 Halomonas sp. 3A7M | reverse complement strand
TCCTACATACATTATGCACGAAAACTTTCGGTTAGGCACTTACCGGTTCCACCATTTTAACGGGGATCGAAGAGTTATCCGACGGATTAAAGCTGTGGCGAGGCTTAATGCAGTGGATGGGTGGCATCGGCATTATCGTCATGGGCATCGCTATTCTGCCGTTTCTTAAAGTAGGCGGCATGCGGCTATTTCACACTGAATCTTCGGATTGGTCCGATAAAGTAATGCCTCGTACGGGAGGTATTGCAAAAGCAACGCTAACTATCTACGTGGCGCTGACACTACTGGCCATGTTGAGCTATTGGGTCGGTGGAATGCTGCCACTAGATGCCGTGGTTCACGGGATGACATCACTGGCGACCGGTGGCTTTGCCAACTCTGACGCATCGTTTGGTGCCTACGCTGAGCAACCGTGGTTGGTATGGATGGGTAGCCTTTTTATGCTGAGTGGCGCGCTACCCTTTGTCTTATATATTCGCTTTATTCGTACCTCCCGCAGCGCCCTGTGGAAAGACCAACAGGTGCGTGGTTTGTTAAAACTCCTGCTAGCAGCAATTTTAGTTCTTAGCACATGGCGCGTTTTACAAGGCGATGATTGGTTTGTCTCGCTCACCCACGTCACGTTTAACGTCATTTCAGTTGTAACCACCACTGGCTATGCATCCGACGACTATACGCTGTGGGGTTCATTACCCATCGCGGCGTTCTTCTATCTTACGTTTATAGGTGGCTGTAGCGGCTCTACCAGCGGTGGTATGAAAGTTTTCCGGTTCCAAATCGCTATGCTGATGCTGCGTAATCAGTTGCGCTACCTGATTCACGCTAATGGTGTTTTCACAACGCGCTATAATCAGCAGCCGGTGACCAACGATATTTCCCGTAGCGTAGTGGCCTTCTCTTTCTTCTTTTTTATCACGATTGCAGTGCTTGCCTTAAGCCTTTCAGCATTGGGACTGGACTTAGTCACTGCCCTTTCCGGTGCGGCCACTGCGGTGGCGAATGTAGGCCCGGGTCTCGGTGACACCATTGGCCCGGCAGGTAACTTTGCAACACTACCCGATGCCGCTAAATGGCTACTGTGCCTTGGCATGTTAATGGGCCGCCTGGAAATTTTAACGGTCGTGGTGCTGCTCACACCGATGTTCTGGCGACGTTGAGGACTCTTTTCATGTCACTTTCCCTGCGCTTACCCAACCTTCACGAGCTTCTAACAGTTGTAGTGAGCAATTCCGTTGCCTTAGCCATCGCTTGTTGGTTGCATGAATGGTTGGCTCTGGCTAACCTCTCCTTGATCTTTCTAACCGCTGTATTAGCCTGCGCTATACTAACTAGTAGCTATGCAGCGCTTCTCAGTGCAGTTGTTAGTTTTATTACGTTTAATTTCTTTTTTACTACGCCTTACTTTTCTCTCGCGGTATATGAACGTGAGCAGCTGTTAACACTGCTGTTCTTCCTACTTATCGCGTTAGTGGTTGGCAAGACTGCAGGCGATAGTCGTAAACGCATGCTGGCACTCAACGCATCCCGGCTTGCCGAAGAACAAGAGCGGCTGCGTTCTGCTTTGTTAGCCTCTGTTTCTCACGACCTTCGCACCCCACTAGCGTCTATTATTGGGGCCACTAGCTCGCTTCGTACTCTAGACGAGCAATTAAGCCGACAAGATCGATTTGAATTATTAGACGGCGTGCTAAGTGAAAGCGAACGATTGAACCGCTACATTCAAAACCTGTTGGATATGACCCGACTAGGTCATGGTGAATTAGCCATTGAACGTGACTGGGTAGCTTTTGATGACCTAGTCACCTCGGCCATCAAGCGCCTAGCAAACACGTTGGTTCATTTAAAAATTGAACAGCAGTGGGCAACAGATACGCTGCCGTTGCTCTATGTTAATCCCGCTCTGATCGAGCAAGCTTTAGTTAACGTGATAGAAAATGCCGCACGTTTTTCGCCTTGCAACGGTGTCATCAATATTGCAGCCGCCGAAAGTGATGATGGACAAACGCTCCTGTTTTCAGTGACCGACCAAGGCCCTGGCATTCCGCCAGAAATGCGCGCACAAGTATTCGAAATGTTTTTTACGGGTAATCAAGGTGACCGAAGCTTACATGGAAGTGGGTTAGGGCTGGCAATTTGCCGAGGGATGCTAGGCGCCCATCAAGGCAAGGTTTATGCAGAGACAGGGCCAAATGGTATAGGCACCCAAATTATCATGATCCTGCCCCTTGCTACCGAAAACCAGGAGCCAATCTATGACGCTTGAGCGACCAAAGGTGCTAGTGATTGAGGACGAACCTCACATCCGTCAATTTTTGCGCATCAGCTTAAGCTCTCAAGGATTTCAAATCATTGAAGCTGACACAGGACAGGCAGGTATAAGAGCGCTAGTAACTTCAGAAAAAAGCGCCATAACTGGTGTTGATCTTGTGTTACTAGACCTCGGCTTACCCGATATGGACGGCCAACAAGTACTTGACGAAATACGCTGCCAAAGTGAGGTGCCGATCATCGTGGTTTCAGTAAGGGGTAACGAAACTGAAAAAGTAAGAGCTCTCGACAATGGAGCCAACGACTATGTGACCAAACCCTTTGGCATCCAAGAGCTCTTGGCACGTATCCGCGCATTACTGCGTAGGAGAGAGCTGAATACGACGCCCCACCGTTACCACTACGGTAACTTAACCGTTGATGTATCAGCACACGTTGTTACGCTAAATGACCATATAATCCACCTAACACCTAAAGAGTTCTCAGTCCTGACTCTGCTGATAAGTCACGCCGGCCGATTGGTCACACAGACACACCTATTACGCGATATTTGGGGTCCTACTCATCAAGAAGATACCCATTATCTGCGCATCGTCGTTAGCAAACTTCGTCAAAAACTAGGCGACAACCCTCAATCACCTTCGTTACTGCAAACCGAGCAGGGCATTGGCTATCGATTATGTGTTGACTTAGATCGTAAGGAACATCAGCAATGAAAATCATTATTTTGGGTGCCGGCCAAGTTGGTGCCACCCTGGCGGAGCACCTTGCCCGCGAAGAGAATGACATCACCGTTGTCGATACCGACGGCGCAAAACTGCGCGAACTGCACACCAAACTGGATATCCGCACCGTGACGGGCTCGGCGTCATATCCCATTGTGCTGCGTCAGGCGGGCTGTGAAGACGCCGATAT
>NZ_JABUZD010000060.1:0-4161 GCF_014897875.1 Halomonas sp. 3A7M | reverse complement strand
TAATGGATTACCGGCCGGTTTTCTCGCCGATTACAGCACCGGCACCGGCGAGCAGCGGAGCCTGACGCTGGCGGACGGGCCTTTTTCGCTGTCGCGAAGGACGCCCATCGTCCCTTCGTCGTCGAGGCGGCTTCCGGTACGGCAACGGCGCTCGGCACCCGGTTCTCGGTGCACGAATGGGGTGGGAATGCCTCCGTGGCGGTGGAGGAAAGCGCGGTTTCAGTGACCGCGCCGGACGGGTCGTCCGCTGTCCTGAACGTGGGAGAGAGCGTCTCCTACGGCCCCGGCGGTATGCAGCAAATCGCGCGTGTCGATGTGGAAAGCGACCTGGCCATGCGTCCCGGCAAGCTGATTTTCGAGGATCGTCCGTTGCAGCAGGTCGTCGCCGATGTGAACCGCTACCGCAGCGGTACGATTCGTATTCTCGATGCGAAGCTCATGGATCTGCGCGTGAGCGGAATTTTCAATATTGCCGAACCCGATGCGGTGCTGACCACAATAACCGAGACCTTGCCGGTCAGGGCGGTGAGGCTTACGGATTATCTCGTTTTGCTGCGTGGGACGTAATCCCGTTTTGAGTCAAAACGTCATCCGCATAATTCCTGATAATTTTTTTCATATTTAGGGTGAGGTGGAATGCCGCGGAATACGTCTTCCTTCTGAAAGCATCCCGAGCGGGCTGCAAACAGACAGGAGAGGGAGAAGGAAATGATGCGGCAAACCGGATTTCTGACCGGCGGGACCATGAAGGCGCATATGCGAAAGATGGCGATTGCCCTTCTTGCATCGTCCTCGGCTTTACTGGCGGTTACGCTTTACGCCACCCAAAGCATGGCGCAAACCGTCCCGGCCTCTTATTCGGTGCCTGCCGGTCCCCTGGGGGCTGCGATTTCGCGCTTCGGCGACAATGCCAATCTTCAGGTTCTTTATCCGGCCGATTTGGTTCGCGGCAAGCAGACGAAAGGGGTGCGTGGCAATATGAGCCGTGAGGAGGCGCTTAGCCGTCTTCTGGCAGGCACCGGCCTTTCCTATCGGTTCACATCTTCGGACACCGTCACTCTGGAACCGCTGCCGAGGGAGGGGAGCGCAGGCATTGCGCCCGATGGGTCCACCGTTCTTTCGACCATCGTGGTCAACGGGCAGGGCGAGAACGCCTGGGGCCCTGCGCAAGGCTTCGTCGCGCATCGCTCCGCGACCGCGACTAAGACCGACACGCCCATTCTGGAAACGCCGCAGACGATCAATGTGGTGACGGCACGGCAGATCGAGACGCTGAAACCCTCCAAGCTTGCGGAAACGCTGCGCTATACGCCGGGTGTGGTGACCGAATTCCAGCCAAGCACCAGCTATTTCGACCGAATCCGCATTCGCGGCTTCTACAGCAACAATAATATCTACCTTGACGGAACCCAGCTCACACCTTCGGGTACGCTCGCTGTCGCGCAGGTGGACCCGTTTCTGCTGGAGCGTGTGGAGGTTCTCAAGGGGCCCGCTTCGGTACTTTATGGCCAGAACGGTTCCGGCGGCCTGATCAATATGGTGTCCAAGCGCCCGCTGGGCAATAACGACCGCGAGATCGGCTTTAGTGTCGGCACCGACAAACACCTTGAAACGACCATAGACTGGAACGGCGTTTCCGCGGATGAAACGTTCAGCTATCGCATTGTCGGCGTCGGCCGCAGGGCCGATCTCGATTCGGACTATGGCGAGACAGAGCGCTACGCCATCGCTCCGTCTTTCACCTGGCGTCCTTCGGAGGACACGAACTGGACGGTGAGGGCGGCGTTGCAGCGCGATCCGGAAAGTAATTCGAGCAGCTATCTGCCTGCGGTCGGAACCATCCTGCCCAATATCAACGGTCAGTTTCCGCGCGGGATCTATACCTGCGATCCAACTTTCTGCGATTACGACCGCAAGCAATATTATGTCGGTTCGGATTTCAGGCACAAGCTGAACGAGGATCTGGAATTTCGCCAGAACCTGCGTTTCACCTATGTCGATGTCAATTCGACCTCCTTCAGACTCGGTGCCTTCAGACTCGGTGCCTTGAAAGCCGATCAGAAAACGGTCAGCCGGCCGGCGTTTAATCTGGCGGCGACCACGCGCGGCATCGCAGCCGACAACAGCCTGAAATATGATTTTGACATTGGTGATACCCGCAACGAACTGATCGCCGGTTTCGATTATCGCCGGTTTTCCTCGGACAATCTTTCACTCTCCGGAACCAATTCCAGTCTCGATCTCAATCTGTTCGATCCGGTTTACGGCAATTATAGCCTGCCCACGCTGGCGCGCCGCACTGACAACAATGGCGTGCTGGAGCAATATGGTGTTTATGCGCAAAACCAGATGTCTCTGGGCAACTGGCGCCTGCTGACCGGCCTGCGTCAGGATTGGGCGAACACCACCAACGATAATTTTCTCACCGATTTGACAACGGAAACGCGTGACGATGCCCTGACGGGCCGCGCCGGTCTCCTCTATCTCTTCGATAACGGTCTTGCGCCCTATGTCAGCTATTCGACATCGTTCGAGCCGACTTCCGGTACGGATTATTATGGCGAGACTTTCAAGCCGACCGAAGGCAAGCAATGGGAAATCGGTCTGAAATACGAACCGCAATGGTTCAATGGCGTGTCCACCGCCTCGCTCTATGATCTCAAGCGGACGAATGTGACCACGGCCGACAATGAGCATACCTGCGCGGCGGCGCCCAATCTGCCCGATTGCGACAATTTTTCGGTACAGACCGGCGAAGTGCGTGTGCGCGGGCTGGAGCTTGAAAGCAAGATCAGCCTGACCGAGAAGGTCAATGCCTCCTTCGGCTATACCTATATGGATGCCGAGGTTACCAGCAGCAATGACGGCTATGAGGGCAACAGGACGACCAATACGCCCAATCATATGGCCTCGGCCTGGCTCGACTACACCTTCCGCGAAGGCGTTCTCGACGGCCTGACGCTGGGTGGCGGCGTGCGTTATGTCGGAAGCATGTATGCCGATGACGACAATCTCAAGCCCATTCCGGCCTATACGTTGGGCGATGCGATGCTGGCCTACGAGCTCGGCAGGCTTTCGCCCAATCTAGACGGGTCGAAACTGGCGGTGTCGGTGACTAATCTTGCCGACAAAAAAGCTGTCGGCGGCTGCCCCAGCGCCAGCTATTGCGATTATGTCGACGGGCGCAGTATCATCGGTTCCCTCAATATCAAATTCTGACAGGAGCGCACCGGCGGTTCGGACGAACCGCCGGTGCCGGTGTTTACGCCATGACAGTCGATCCGGACCAGACCTCGATTGCGGCCGCAGGCCTCGATCTGGCCTATCAGACGAAAACCATCGTTCATGACGTCGGTCTTTCCATCGCGAAAGGCACGGTGACGACGCTTGTCGGCCCCAACGGGTCGGGCAAATCGACATTGCTCAAGGGGCTGGGTCGGCTGCTCGACCCTTTGGGTGGACAGGTTCTGCTCAATGGCAGGGATATTCGAGAGATGCGGACGCGCGACATCGCGCGCAGGCTCTCGATCCTGCCGCAGGGGCCGGTCGTTCCCGAGGGCCTGAATGTTCACGAACTGGTCGCCTATGGCCGTGCGCCGCATCAGGGGCTTTTCGGCCTGACGACGGAGGAAGACCGGGCGGCGGTCGAGCACGCCATGGCTATGACCGGCGTCGCACCGTGGCGCGATACGCCGGTGGATGCGCTTTCGGGCGGGCAGCGGCAGCGGGTCTGGATCGCCATGACGGTGGCGCAACAGACGCAGATCATGTTTCTCGACGAGCCGACGACCTATCTCGACATCGCGCATCAGCTCGACGTTCTCGAACTGCTGCGCAAACTCAACCGCGCGCATGGCCGCACCATCGTCATGGTGCTGCACGATCTCAATCTGGCGGCGCGCTATTCCGATCGCATCGTTGCGCTGCGCGATGGCCGCATCGTCGCCGACGGTGCACCGCGGGACGTTATCACCCCGTCGATCCTGCACCGGGTTTTCGAGATCGAGGCGGAAATACATGACGATCCCGTTTCGGGATGCCCATGGTTCGTTCCCAGACAGATCGTCCCCGCACAAAACGCCGAAGAACAGATCGTTATGGAAAGAAGTGTGCCGCAGTCAATTACCTCCGGCTGAAGCCGGAGGCTTGTAAAAGCAAGCC
>NZ_JABUZD010000058.1:0-1287 GCF_014897875.1 Halomonas sp. 3A7M | reverse complement strand
TGGGCACGCCCACGGCTGTTCGAGTAGGTGAACACCACCTCGTCCGCATCGCCGTATAGCGGCCAGAACCAGCCGGATTTCATCTTGCCTTTTTGTGGGCCCGCCCGACCTTGGTGACCGGCCTTGATGGGCGTTTCATCCATGGCCAGTACCCGGCTGCGCAGCACGTTGTCGGTCTGCGCATCCACAATCGGCCGAAGCAGGTCGATGGCGCGCTTGACCAGATGGGTCAGGGTGCTGCGACTGACGGTGACACCGGCCTGCTGGATGCGCTGATGTTGGCGATACAACGGCAGGTGGAACTGGAACTTATCCACCAACAGCCCGGCTAGCAGGCTGACATCGGCTAGGCTGTTGTCCAGTACGTTGAACGGCGCCCTCGTCGTCACCGGCTTCCCGGTTCCTTTGCGTCGGAACACCGGGCGCTCGCACTTGAGCACCACATAACTGGCGGCCCGCTGGGCCAGGCGGTAGGTGATCTTGGTGCCGATGATGTCATACTGATCGGCATCAGGACCGGTCAGCTCCGGCGGTAGATGCTCGATGACTTCTACGGGCACATCCGCGGTGAAGCGCAGGCCGGTGTCGTTCAGGCAGTCGTCGTCCCGCTGTTTCTTGGCGGTACCGCGTTGATAAGCCCGAACCGGACGTGGTTCATCGTCGGCAGGCTTCTTCGGTAACGGGGCATCCTCTGACGGGAACAGGCAGTCCTGTTCCGGAATATCATAAACCAGCTTCTCGGATTTGGGGCCGAACAGCTGTTTCTTGAACCAGTCCAGTTGATGCGTCAGCTGACGAATGGCCTCCGCCTGGGCACCCAACTGCTCCCGCAACACGGCATTCTCCTCGGCTAGAGCCGAGGAGGAAGGCGCGTTAGAAGAAGGAGTGAAGGCCGTTGAATTCATGGCCAATATTATACCGGAAGCTGACCGTCTATACCCCTCGAAAACGCTTGAACTGGCGGTATTTTTGCACTTCGATGCCATCGATCAGCAGTTGCAGATCCGTCAGGGTAAGGGCTCGCTGACCGGAGGCGGACAACGGCACCCGGAACTGCCCCTGCTCCAGGCGTTTGGCCCACAGGCAATAACCGGTGGCGGTAAAATACAGCATCTTCATCTGGGTCTTGCGGCGATTGACGAAGACGAAATACTGACCGCTGAGTGGATCGTGTTGGAGCTGATTCCGGACCAGGGCACTCAAACCCCGGAACGATTTGCGCATGTCGGTGGGCTCGGTGCACAGCCAGATGCGCGCCTGGCTATCGAGCCCGATCATCCGTTCTGG
>NZ_JABUZD010000056.1:0-940 GCF_014897875.1 Halomonas sp. 3A7M | reverse complement strand
GCTACGGGTCTGAGCGCACGATAAATTTTGAATAGCCACTTACATAGTGGTTCTAACTGACCAAAGCTCAGGAAAAAACTTCAAATCCAATGCCTTTTTAAGATAAGACACACCCGTTGTTCCTCCCGTCCCCGCTTTATAGCCAATAATTCTTTCTACCGTTTTCATATGACTAAAGCGCCACTTGTGGAAATTGTATTCGGTATCAATCAACTTCTCGGCTAGCTCATACAGATCCCAATACTGGTTAGTATCGCGATAAATATCAGCCCAAACGGCCTCTACTTCGGGTGAAGCCACATACGGCTCAGACCAATCTCGGTTAATCACTTTTTCGGGAAGAGAAAAGCCGCGTCGACTCAATAATTTAAGACAACAATCATAAAGGCTGGGTGCGTTTAAAACATTCGTCAGGTGTTGATAGTTTTTAGGATGCGAGCGATGCACTTCAACCAGCCCTGGATGTTTATTTCCCAGCAAGAATTCCAGCTCGCGGTACTGATACGATTGAAATCCAGAACTTTGACCGAGACTATCACGGAAGGAAATATAATCTGCTGGCGTCATGGTAACTAATACCTCCCAAGCCTGAATCATTTGCTCTTGGATGCGTGCTACCCGAGTCAACATCTTTAGAGCTGGCCGCAGCTCGTCGACCATAATATTATTAGCGGCCGCATGGGCTTCATGAAGACACTGTTTAAGCCATAATTCAGAGACTTGGTGAATAATAACAAACAGCATCCCATCGTGTACGTCAGAGCGTGGGCGCTGGCAAGATAACAGGGGCTCTAAGTCCAGATATTGCCCATAACTGATATCCTGATTCCAGTGAACATTTCTTTCGCCTTTCAAGCTTAACGCGCTTTGGCTAGCGTTTTTATTATCATGATCGCTCATAAGTGCCTAACCGAAAGTTTTCGTGCATAATGTATGTAGG
>NZ_JABUZD010000057.1:0-28488 GCF_014897875.1 Halomonas sp. 3A7M | reverse complement strand
TCGCCTTCCCAGTGACCGATGGTGAGGCGTTTTTCGATAGCAGGTGGCCGATGCTCTATCCCCACACGCTTAGGAATCTTGCCTAGTCCTGCACTTTTGGCATGGGCACGATGTTTACTGCGACGCTTGGGCTGGCGGAGGTGTCGCCACAAATCGCCACCTTTGGCCTTATCGTCCCAGATCAGCGAATAGACCCATTGATGACTAACTCCTATCCCCGTCAACGGCGCCATAAAACCGCTAATCTGCTCTGGACTCCACTCTTCTCTAAGCCTGTCAGCTACGGCATTGATCAGGCTAGGGAGTTGCTTTGTCCACTTCCAGGCGGAGCGGCGTCTCTGATCGCTGTAACGCTGCGCTTGTGCGGGTTCATATCCCTTGGCACCCGAATTACGTCTCAGCTCACGGCTCACGGTACTGCTGTGAATGCCAAGCTGTTGAGCAATCTGACGTTGGCTCAATCCTACATCCCTATGGGCAAAAATTTGATATCGTTGTGCCTGGGTCAGTTGTCGGTATCCCATACTCTGCTTCACTTTGGTCGGTAAGGCGGAGAGGGTACCGCTGCTGGCCCTCCTGCCTCTACCGTATGATCCAAAGTGCTGCAGTTATTCTATGAATTCAGGATTTAAGTTGTGTATGATTATCATTCATAGTTAATTTTATTCCAAATGTTCAATTTCAAGCCAACATTTTTCAAAGGACTGACTCTAGATGAGAACGAAACTATCCTTGGCTATTTCTCTTGCCCTTCTCAGCACGGGCGTGCTGAGTGGCTGCAGCGATGATAGCGCGCCAACAGCAACAGACACCCAGCAGGAAGCACCAAAAAACCTCTCAGCTTCCCTGTTGAAATATATCCCCGCCGACTCTCCCTATTTTGTGGCAACACGGGAATCAATGCCTGAACAAGATGCCTTTGCTCTTTACCAGCGCATGCAGCCAAAGAACAGCCTTGAAGCTGACTTGGATGAACTGCGCGACATGCTGCACGAAATAGACGATGACGTGTTGCATTCGCTGATGTCACTGTTGATCGCTATGGGTGAAGAGTTTGTCGGGGTTGAAACACTCGATGATATTCATGCACTGGGCTTTAAAATGAGCCCCCAGGTCGCTTTATACGGACTGGGTATCTTGCCCACTCTGCGTATGGAATTGCAGGATGAAGACGCTTTCCGCGAAACGCTGCAGCGCATCCTCACCAATGCAGATATCAACCCGAGTACGGCCACAACAGATGGAAAAGAGTACTGGGTGCTAACACAAGATGGTCCGATTAAAGCCATCATGGCCATTATCGATAAGCAACTGCTGATGTCGGTGGTGCCAGAAAATGTCAGTGATGAGTTGCTATCACAGGTGCTGGGTAGCACCCTGCCTGACAGCAACATTGGTGATACCGGCGCCCTAGAGGAAATTGAACAGCGTCATGGCTTCACGCCCTATGGTGCTGGGGAAATCGACTCATCACGCCTGCTTAGTGAGCTGAGTACACCTACACACTTAGGTACTCAAGCACTATTGGACGCGGCTGATGCAGAGCGGCTGGATCTCTCCGCCTGCCAAGCAGATATTGACCGCATCACCAACCGCTTCCCTGGTCTTGTAATGGGCATGCGTGAGTATAACCTCGACCGTATGGAGATGAATCTCATCCTGGAAACCGATGAGGCTATTGTCAGCGATCTTCGTGCAATGACCGCTCAGGTTCCGGGCCTTGGTAGCACAGACGGCATGGCCAGCTTTGGGCTAGGCCTGAATCTACCGGTACTGATGCAAACTGTTCAGAAGTATGCTCAGGAAGTGCGTCAAAACCCGTTTAGCTGTGATGAGCTACAGGAATTAAACAGCAGCTGGAATGAGCTCAGTAAAGCGATCAATAATCCCATCGCCATGATGGTTGGCCCATCCTTATCTGGTTTCAGAGCACGCCTTAACAGCCTGACAATGAAACAGGGCGAGCCCGCCGGTACCGGTCTTTTGACCCTTGCTTCGCAAAACCCGCTTGCCCTGCTGTCTACAGCCAGCGCGTTCGTGCCTGATTTAGGGACACTTGGACTTGAACCCGGTGGAGAAGCCAAAAAAATTGACAGCATGATGCTGCCACCAGACTCACCAGAGCTCTACGCGGCCATGTCTGAAAGCGCCATTACCTTAGGCGTTGGCATCAGCGATTCCGAAACACTACAGGAAGAACTGCAATCCCCTGTTTCCGAGCGTGACCTACTGGTTCATGGCCATCTGACAGGTGAGTTCTACCATTCGCTGGCCGATGTTATAGCGCAAATGCCTTCCGATGAATTGGCAGAGCTTGATATTGATTTGCTCAAGCAATATAGCGATATCTACAAGAACATGGAGTACTGGTTCAGAGTGGATGATGCAGGCGTTGAAATGAGCTTCTCACTGGAACTGAAATAAAACGGGCTATCCCTAACATCCGAAAAACTCGCTATTGGATACAGCTGTCATCGTGTCACTGTGGACGCTAGCGAGTTTTTCGTCGGCAGCCTGGCTGATAAATGTGCCATTGGGTTTGTCGTCAATTTCAATGTGCCCAGGCTCAACAAAAATAGCCGCTTTCATCATGGTAGGCATGATTGAAGTGAGTGATACCCCATCACTATTGAGCCCACTGGATGATGGAACGGCAATTGACGTGGAACAATGAGAGATACATTAGATATCTATAGACTTAAATAGCATTTAGCGCGCTATCTTACTTATACCAAGTGTACCGCTGGCTGCTGTTTTTTTAATCTATAGGTATCCATTATGCCGACACTACCTTTCAACCCCTGGTCGACCGCAGTCGCTGTGGCCACCACTCTATTGATTTGGCTGGTGATTCCTTTGCCAGAAGGGCTGACGCCAAACGCTTGGCTTATGCTGGCAATATTTGTCGGCACTATTGTCGCTATCATCGGCAAAGCCATGCCTATTGGGGCGATCTCTGTGATTGCGATTTCTATTGTCGCGGCAAGTGGTGTTACCGGCGACACGCCAGGTGAGGCCATCAATGTCGCCTTAAGCAGTTATGCCAACCCACTTATCTGGTTAATTGCCATTGCGATTATGATTTCACGTGGGTTGATTAAAACTGGTCTGGGTGCACGTATTGGCTACTACTTCATCTCGATTTTTGGCAAGCGCACGTTGGGAATTGGCTATGGACTCGCCTTTTCCGAGCTTTCAATTGCGCCTGTCACACCAAGTAATACAGCGCGGGGTGGCGGTATCATTCATCCCATTATGCGCTCTATCGCTCACAGCTTTGACTCACACCCTGAAGACAACACGTCTGGTAAAATCGGCAAATATCTAGCGCTGGTGAATTACCACAGCAACCCCATCACCTCGGCTATGTTCATCACCGCCACCGCCCCTAACCCATTAACCGTTCAACTTATCTCGTCCGCCACTGGAGCAGAAATACAGCTGAGCTGGTTAACCTGGGCGGTCGCCATGCTGCTGCCGGGCTTGGTCGCCATCCTGGCGATGCCGTACATTCTGTACTTGCTTTACCCACCGGAAATTAAAGAAACCCCGAATGCCACCCAGTTGGCGAGAGACAAACTTGCCGAACTAGGAAAGCTAAGCCGAAACGAAGGCATCATGTTGCTCGTTTTCTTAGTGCTGCTTTTGCTTTGGGCGGATATCCCAGCGATTTTCCTGGGGGATGCGGTCACGCTTAATACCACCACGTCTGCGTTTATTGGCTTATCGCTACTCCTGCTAACAGGGGTTTTGACCTGGGAAGATGTGCTGAAAGAAAAAAATGCGTGGGATACGCTGCTGTGGTTTGGTGCTCTTATCATGATGGCAAGCCAACTTAACGAAACAGGCCTTATTAGTTGGTTTTCAGCGAATATGCAGAGCTGGATTACCACAATGGGGATTGGTTGGGCGGGAGCCTCTGCGCTTCTGGTACTTACCTTTCTTTATACCCATTACTTTTTTGCCAGCACGACTGCACACATCACTGCGATGATGGCAGCATTTCTCACCGTTGGCTTAAGTCTCGGCGCCCCACCTATGCCTTTTGTACTGATTATGGCGGCCACATCTTCGATTATGATGACCTTAACCCATTACGCCACAGGCACTTCACCAGTCATTTTTGGCTCAGGCTACCTGACGCTGGGAGAGTGGTGGAAAGCAGGTTTCATTATGAGCGTGGTGAATCTGCTCATTTGGGTAGTCGTTGGTGGTTTATGGTGGAAGCTGCTTGGCCACTACTGAGTTACCACCTAAAAGCCAACAGAGGTTATTGACCTCTGTTGGCACTGGAATGCCCTGGCTAGACACTATTTCTTAGCCTTCTCCTTGGCCTTACCTTTACCTTTCTGCAGTTCGCCCTTTACTTGTTGGGCTTTACCCTTAGCTTCTGTTTTACTACTTCCGGTTACTTTGCCAGCTGCTTCCTTCACTTTTCCGGCGGCCTTATTGACAGTACCTTTCACTTTATCTTCTTTGCCACTTGCCATGACGAACACCTCTAATCCGTTAGTGGGGATGATGCCGCTCACTAAGTGAATACTCACTTCGAATGGCGACACCTTCCTTAGCGTAGCCTTTGTTAGAAAAGTTACCTCAATTACTTTTAGGCAGGCGCGTTGGCTGCCAACTATTTAGCAAACAGTGTAAACAAGCCATTACCAACAAGGTGCCCACGAGCGCAACGCTCATCGAAGAGAACCGATAAAGCGCGCTATAAACAAGGTCTTGCTGCGGGCCTAACGATTGTCCAAAGAGAATACCCAACGTTGTCAGCCCTCCAAAGCCAATGCCTGAGCCGCCACCTTCTAAAATATGTTCTCTAGCAAACAGCATTAGTCCAAGCCAATAGAGCAAAATCACCAGCAAAAAATGATGGCTTTGGGTGTAAAGCAATAGCTGCATTGCCAGCGCCAGATTACAGCCCAGTAGCGTACCGATTGCTCGCTTACCTGCCGACACGCGAGCACCGGAATAGCCTAAAGCAAACAGAATCAGAATGGTGGCCATTTGCGCTGACAGCGAATCGCGAAGGTCAAACATTTGGAACACTACAAACGAGAGCGTGGCCGTAATGCCGCCCATCAATGTTTCATGGCGAATTTGGGCTGCAGGCTTTGTACCACGCGGTGGTGGCTGGCGGGGTTCAACATCGGGAAATAGCGTATGCATCAACATGGCAATAAATACCGCCAGCAGGCTGGCCATAATATTACTCGCCAACAGATCGCTTAAATCAACACCAGGGTAGCTAGCAAAGTGCAGCAATATGCTTAGCGTCAACACGCCATTCGCGCCAAACAGAAACAGCGGGCCTTTTGCCATTAGATTGAAGCGCAGCAAAAACAGACCTAGTACGACCAGTGTCATCACTACCGGCATATGCTTTAGAAGCCCCACCACCAAGCTGACTTCCAAAGCATTCAAGCTAACGTTCGCCAAAAACTGGCGAATGATGCTGCCATTTAAAATGGGTACCATACCCAACAAGAACATCGGGAAAACGGTAAAAAAAACGCCATAATTCCAGCCCATCAATTGGCTAATAATAAACCCCAGCGAACCGCCTCCCGCTACCCGCAGGCACTGGCGCAGGCCGTTTTGAGAGAGCGCTGGCTTATTAACAGCCTCTATGGGTGTTTTTTTAATAACCGTTTTAATAGCCGCTTTAGTAAACATAGTGCAGCCAACTAATCAGGTGCGCCTGCAACCATGCAAACGGTTTAGCCATGTCATGTTCGCCCGGCACTAGTTGCACTGTTGCCCGCGCACCACTCGGGGGTAGTTCAGTCAACGGCGTATCTAACGCCACATGAATACGCGCACGTTGCGCATCTCGTATCCAACGATCTGAAGCAGGAATATCCACAAGTTGACCATCCGCTGCCTGCTGGCCTGCGCGGGTGCCGGCGTCAAAGGCACTGACATGCCCTTCAAAAATTCGTCCAGGCAACGCATCGAATACCACTTTTGCTTCATCGCCAAGCGCCACATGGCGCAGGCTCTTTTCACGAAAATCAGCCACGACCTCTACCGTGCTCGCGACCAGCGCCACCGCAGGCTGCCCCGCCTGCACATAATGGCCAGGCTGTAGCTGAAGATTAGCGACCACACCGGACTCTGGCGCTTTTACCACCGTATGGGCTAAATCCAGTTCAGCTTTTTCAAGGGCATTATTCGCTTGGCGAAGGCGTAAGTTATCGTCGCCCTCTTCTCCCAACTGTACCTCTAAGCTTTCAATCTGTGCCTGGGCAGATGCCACAGCCGCCTGTGCGGTATGTTCGGCCGCGACCTGCTGTTCGTACTGCTGACGAGAAATCCCCTGACGCCCAAGCAGCGCTTCAGCACGGCGGCGCTCACCGCTGTGCTCATCGTAAGTAGCCTGTGCCGAGGCAAGTGATGCCCTGGCAGCCGCTAGCTCTGCATTTAAGCGGGCGTTTTCTTGCTCCGCTTGCTCCCGGTTTAATTGGGCTTGGGAGTGAGCGATTTGAAAGGGAGATGGGTCTAAGCGAAACAGCACATCACCCTGGGTTACCGGCTGATGGTCTCTCACCACAACTTCTTGCACAGGGCCGCTTAGCTCAGGAGCAATGCTGGTGACGGGGCGCATTGCCCGCGCCTCAGGCGTCATGGGCATAAAGCTATCGGCCATTAAGAAGTAAACGAATAGCAATAAAAATACGGTCAGGGCTATTTTCACCCAGCGAGTAAATTTTTGATCAGGGGACATTGGGATTTCTCATTGACGAGCACCAAAGCGGCGATGTCACCGCTTGGAGATATTATTAGGTGGAATACTTTAGTCTAACAAATCATTAGCACGCTAACAATATTCTCATTATGAACAAGCGCTCAATAAAGTCACTCCAATGACTTTCCCTTGATACATCAACTTATTATGCGAACCAGATACCCTTACCATTCGCTAGCAAGCCCCTATTCTTAGCGCAAAAAAAGCCCTATCGCTAGGGTTAGCAATAGGGCTTTATTTCTGCTGATAGGTTAATTAAGTGTTAGGCGATTGCCTTAAAAACGGTACTTTAGGCCTACACTGGCAGCATCAAAATCATAGGCAGATTTATCCAGGTAGCGCATGTAGTCAGCGCCTACCGATACATTGGAACTGATATCCATTTCCGCACCGGCACCGTAGGAGAAACCGGTTTCACGGTCGCTATTAATATCAACCTCTGTGAAGCCCGCTAAGCCATACAAACGCACTTCTGGAGCAATGGGTACGATACCTTTCGCATAAGCACCCGCAACGTGATTTAGCTCGGCACCACCATCTGAACCACCTGTCCCCAAATGACCTTCTAAGGCAAAATAGTCATTGAACTGTGCCCCACCACGGAGACGCAAACCAACGTCATCGCGTGAAGAGCCTCTTTCTGGGTTCAGGCTCCAAAACATGGCATCGCCGCCCACATATCCTTGTGGGTACTGGAAGGATTGTTGCGCTTGAGCCGATGCCGCGAACGTACCCGCACCAACTAAAAGAGCGGCAGAGGTGAGTGATAATACGGTCATCTTCATAAGTTAAACCTCAGTTAAAAAACAGCGTTTCCTTACACTTTTTAATTTTGGCTTATACTTTAGGAGAACGCAATCTGCCAGCCCAACTTGCACACAGTTTCCTTTTTCCCCTCCTACTTACCTACCTTTCGAAAGACTGAGCACAACAATGCCGCCAACGACCACTGCCCCACCTACGAGTTGGCTTGGGCTTAGCATCTGACCTAGAACGATATAACCAAGTAGTAAAGACGCTACTGGCTCGAAGTTCATCACCGGAGCATTGCGCGCCATGTCCAGGCGTGGCACAAAAATAAACAGTAGGGAAAAAGCACTACCGTATAGCAAAGCTAACAAGGCTAGTCCTGTCCAGCCTGCGCTGTTATCTGGCAAGCTCATTCCCCCAGGAACCGCCCCCAGCACCCCACCAACGATCATGACAATAAACACCGTTTGCATGGTCAGCAGGCTACGTAAGGTGCTGCCAACCCCTGCCAATCGATGCTCAGTGACCCAAAGCGCGCAAGCAAACGCAAAAGCGGCACTTAACCCAAACCCAATACCAACCAACCACTCAGGCCCCATGGCATTGGCATCCGCGAACCAACTCGGTATATCGAGCACCACTAGCAGCCCAATCAAAATAGTGCCCATAATCAGGCAACTGCGCAGCGAAGGCCGAGGTCCGCCCAACGCCCAACTTAACAGCGCTAATTGAATAGGAAAGGTGTTGACCAGCAACAGAGCAATGACCACTGGCAAACGTGCAACCGCTGAATAAAGGCTCACGCTTTGAATGGCAATCAGAAGCCCTACTGCCAACTGCCATGGCCATGTGCCGGGCGGTAGCCAAAGCCGCTTTTTTTGAACCACGACCAGCGTCAGTAAAATCAAACACGCCACGCCAGAACGCATCAATACCGCAAGAAGTAAGCCAGTACCATTATCAAACGCAAGCCGCGCGGAAACGTGGTTAGCTGCGAACATGGTAGCCACCGACATCATCAGAAAAATGGCTAGGTGGCGAGGCAGTAGCGTTGGTAACGAGGTAGAAGGCATAGGAACAAAACGGCTCACGATAAGTAGATTAAACAGCAGGATGACGACATTTTATGCTGAAGGCTAACGCAATACCGCGCTAATATCATGCAGCGCAGCATATCATACCAAGGTCTAAACCACTTTTACGCTAACTACTTTACAAAGGTTGTCATGAGCACACCGATGCTGGTCATTAACTATGGCTCTTCTATCAACGATGCATTGATTGATGGTGCCCCTCAGGGACCGGGAACCATGATGCCGAAACGGGAGGAAGTTAATAACCTATTTCCCAGGCTACCCAGGTCGGCGCTATCCCCCCTTCACATCAAGCTAGTTCTCAGCGGTTGATAATTGCTGCCTGACAAACTCAAGAGAGGGCCGTAAAAAGTGTAAACAGGAGCCGGTTCGATAGATATTCAAAGATTCAGGTATACGCTGTAATTTGCTATACGAGTAGCTATGTAGACACTCTTCGGCATGATGTTTCTGCTCGCTACCCAACGACACTAAATCACCTACCCAATGCCAGGCCTGATTGCGCTCGGCGTAGGCCTTCGCTTGAAAGGTGTATTGGTCGTAAATCAGCCACTGGATACTCGGGTCATCGTCAATACGAACCGCTCTGCAAGGATCCGGCTGGTTCAAGCACATCAAATCCTGTTTAGCCAGCAGCACCAGTAAAGACTCGGGCATCGTAGCCGTCTCAGGCCTTATACGAAACTGTTGGGCTAGATCGTTAGTATCCAACAGAGACTCGGTGTTACCGGATTGAGCTTGCTTTATGTGAAACTCGACACGACGTTTCAGCTCAGGATGCGTCTGGGCAAACTCGCTCTCGGCCAGCTCTTGCAGAGCTAGGTTGCCGGGCCGCCCAAGTCGATAGAGCACATAGTCGAAATCAAAATCTTCCACTGCTGTGTGCCCATCCAATAATCGCTTTACCTGATGCTGGGCAGACCAGTGGCTCATGTCAGCCAGTGGCGTATTAACCAGTATCAGCACACTGGCCACCAGAAGAGCCAGCCACCTATTGACGCGGTGAATACCGGGTAACGCTGCTTTTCGGCGCCAAAGTATTATCACGCTGTAACTGAAGGTAAAAGTCGCCACCAATGCTTGCAGCAGTCCAGCCCATAACCGGTCCAAACTGAGCCCATACTGGTCGATACGCAGCCATAGTGCCCAAGCCGCCAATAGGCTGCCAATTGGCAGGAGTACGACCGCCACCAAAACCGTATTGCGTAGCCAACCAGGGTAAGGAGAGTTGCTATGGGTTTGATGGAATACAGCGTTAAAGAACAGTAGCAAGGTTAACATCAGCGCCATAAGGATTTGCGCTGCCTTGCCTGTATCCCATATGGGTTCTAACCCTGTCCACATCAGCACGGTGAAGAATAGCAGGATGACCAAGGCAACTAACGGCAAAAGTGTCTTGATAAGCGCTTCACACATCAGCCTTACGCTGGCAAGAAAGCGGAACCGGTTGCGAATCATCACCACGGCGATACCGAGCATCAACCAGGTAACCGGATAGACAAACACCGGCTTATAAAAAACACGTTCAAAAAAGTCTATGCCGATGGCAGTAAAAAGCGCTCCCCATAGCCCCAAAATTACCCAAAACACCCCTATAAACAGACTGACCTGGGCAATTGTCAGGGCGAATTCCCATGAGTAATTCAGCAATGGTTGATAGGCTTTTGGCCATGTGCCACTGGAAGCACTGCTTCTAAAGAACAGAGCAAGGATGAGCATAGCCACCCCCACAGTCATACTAAAGGAAGCCATCAGGGGTGATGTATTCCGGTAAGGCGCTTCCGGCATAGAGGTTGCCCAACCAAGGTGCCACCCCATCCAAAACAGCAGAGGCGTCAACAACAGCGGTATTAAATTGATACGATCCCGCAGTCGCACCATGCTAATCAGGTAAAAGGCAGGTACCACGATAGTGATGGAATAAAGTGCGCTTAGCCAGCGTTGGTCAGTGGCTAGCCAGTGTGTATGTTCAACAGCCAGATGCAACGCGTAGAGTGCAACCCCCTGAAACAGGGCAATAAGAATCAACCCAATGCTGGTGCTACGATCCAAGGCGCTTAGACGGTTATCATCCATGATAATTCTCTGAGGGGCAGGTGGCGAACGTGATATCACGTCATTAGTCGGCTCAGAATACCAATAATCGCAGGTAGACGTTATTCATGGGTGGCCAATATCAATTAACAATTGCACCACGTCTTAAGTCATTACTGACCGTGACTCCACATAGAAAAATAGCCCCAGGCACTGCCTGGGGCTATTTTATTTAGCGAATTAACGTGTGTAAGAATTACCTGTCAGGCCCACATAGGCACCATGGCTTCCAACACCATCACTAAGCTCATTGCGGTAATCGTCAGAATCGATACACCGAACACCTTTTTGGCCCAGCGTACGTCATCACCCAGTCGAAAACCACACAGCGCTAAGTACAGCCAGTAGCCGCCCATTGCTAATGCAACGCAGAGGTAGCCCGTACCCGCTTGACTGGCTAGCACCAAGGCGAGCGACGCAGGAATAAACGCGACGATGTAGCCCAAGATGTGGTGTTTTGCCCGTTTGATACCATGCACCACCGGCAGCACTGGAATCGATGCCCGGCGATAATCCGCATAGCGAAAAATCGCAATGGCATACGAATGCGGCATCTGCCAAAGGCAGAAGATGACCAGCAGCATGAAAGCACCGCTATCAAACTGCCCCGTCACCGCACAATAACCAACAACCGGCGGCATCGCCCCAGAAAGGCTGCCCACCAACGTGCCGTATTCAGAGTGTCGCTTCATATAAAGGCTGTACAGCCCAACGTAAACGCCCCAGCCGATCACCGCTAATGCCACGGTTAAGCCGTTGGTGCCCAGCGCCAAACACACCACGCCCGCTACCCCAAGCAGCGCCGAAACGCCTAATGCCTGAGTAATAGAGATACGTCCTTTGGCCAGAGGGCGATGGCGCGTACGCGCCATCAAAGCATCGATATCACGGTCAATAACGTTATTACAGGCGCAGCCAGACGCAATGACCAGTGCAATACCCAACATGACCGTACTAAACGTGACCCAATCAAAGGTACCGTGGGCGGCTAAAAAATAACCGCCTAAGGTTGCAATGAGATTGCCGCCAATAATGCCTGGCTTTGTTAGCGCGAGTAGGTCACGCCAACGGCTAGGCACCACCGTTAACCGATCATCATGTTGAGATGCAGATGCTGCATGATCCATAAAGAGCCCCCTACCACCAAGACAAGTATCGTCAGCGTGAAAACGAAAGACATCACGTTCCACCCTTCGTCGGCGTTGGTGTTCATATGCATAAACATGACCAGCTGAACCAAAATCTGCAGCACGGCTGTTACTGCGATAACGACCACCGTCGTGACGGTGCTTAGTGCACCGCTCATCACGACCGCGAATGGAATCACGGTTAGCACTAAAGATAGCAGAAGCCCAGTCACATACGATTTAACGCTGCCATGGGAAGAAGTTGAATTAGATGAAGAATGGCTCATCTCACAGCACTCCCATTAAATAAACGAACGAGAAAACACAGATCCAGACGATATCCAGAAAGTGCCAGAATAGGCTTAGGCACAGAATTCTAGGGCGAGTCATCGGTGTTAGCCCTTTGGTAGAAAGCTGCACCAACATGACGAGGATCCATACCAAACCAACGGTCACGTGCAGCCCGTGAGTGCCCACCAGGGTGAAAAACGACGAGAGAAACGCACTCTGATCGGGCCCATACCCTTGATGAATCAAGTGCTGGAACTCATAAACTTCCATGCCAACAAACGCCGCGCCCAGCAGGAAGGTTATCGCTAACCACGCCTTTACTTGGCCAATGCGCTCAGCATTCATGGCCAACACGCCTATGCCGAAAGTAAAGCTACTAAACAGCAGTAAGAAAGTTTCGACGAGCACGAAAGGTAGCTCGAAAATATCTGCCGCCGTCGGGCCGCCCGCCATGCCCTTCATGAGCACGGCGTAGGTAGCAAACAGTGACCCGAAGATCACCAGATCGCTCATTAGATAGACCCAAAAGCCGAATAATTTGGTGCCGCTGGCATCATGGTGCTCATGGGGCTCAGACGTTGCGCCATGGTGTAGGGTATCGGTAGCCATTACGCTCGCGCCTCCGCATAGTTTGTCTGCTTACTATCAGTTGAGTCACTGGCGGTCGGGGTGGTTTTGCGCTGCTGGTGCTCACGCTCAATCCGCTCCACTTCTGCGGCAGGCACGTAGTAGTCGATATCATCGTTGAAAACACGCGCTAAGAAGCTGATGACTACGCCAAGCGCACCCGCCGCGGCTAGCCACCAGATATGCCATACCAGTGCAAAACCAAGTACCAGGGCAAACAAGCTGATGATCGGCCCTGCCACGGTATTACGAGGCATGTGGATATCGGTATAAGGCGCTTCATCCAACTGTTCGTTGCTACGCTGTTTTTGCGACCAGAAACTGTCGATATCGCCAACTTCAGGCAAACGGGCAAAGTTGTAGAACGGTGCTGGTGATGACGTTGACCACTCCAATGTACGGCCATCCCATGGGTCGCCAGTCACATCGGCATTCAGCTTGCGGTCACGAATGCTCACCCAGAACTGAATAATGGTG
This sequence comes from Halomonas sp. 3A7M, assembly GCF_014897875.1. Taxonomy (NCBI): domain Bacteria; kingdom Pseudomonadati; phylum Pseudomonadota; class Gammaproteobacteria; order Oceanospirillales; family Halomonadaceae; genus Halomonas; species Halomonas sp. 3A7M. Next base: position 15,277 of record NZ_JABUZD010000057.1, on the reverse strand, counting down.
CAGGCAATGCCCATCATGATGATGACGGCACCTACCCAGGCCAGGATCATCCACGACTGCCACTCTGGGTTGGCGTAGGACTGCATGCGGCGCACCGCACCAAAGAAGCTCAACACATAGAGCGGCATAAAGGCGACATAGAAGCCAATAAACCAACACCAGAATGAACGCTTGCCCCACTTCTCGCTAAGCGTGAAGCCGAATGCTTTGGGGAACCAGTACGTTAAGCCCGCCATCATGCCAAACACCACGCCACCAATAATCACGTTGTGGAAGTGGGCAATCACGAACAGGCTGTTATGCAATACAAAGTTGGCAGCGGGTAGCGCCAGCATCACGCCGGTCATACCGCCTAAAGTGAAAGTAATAATAAAGCCTAAGGTCCATAGCACCGGCGAGGTCAGCTCCAGGCTGCCGCGGAAGATAGTGAACAGCCAGTTGAATACTTTCACCCCGGTAGGAATGGCAATAATCATCGTCATAATGCCGAAGAAGGCGTTGACGTTTGCACCAGCCCCCATGGTGAAGAAGTGGTGCAACCAGACAATAAACGACAGCAGCGTGATCGCCACTGTGGCCCATACCATGGTGGTGTAACCAAACAAACGCTTACGCGCGAAGGTCGCGATCACTTCAGAGAACACGCCGAAGGCTGGCAGGATCAGGATATACACTTCCGGATGCCCCCAGGCCCAGATGAGGTTGACGTACATCATCATGTTGCCGCCAAAATCATTGGTGAAGAAGTGCATGCCGAAGTAGCGGTCTAGGGTTAACAGCGCGATGGTCGCGGTAAGAATCGGGAAAGAGGCAATAATCAGGACGTTGGCACAAAGCGATGTCCAGGTAAAAATAGGCATGCGGAACATGGTCATGCCTTTGGTGCGCATTTTCAGGATTGTGACAAAGAAATTAATCCCGGTGAGCGTCGTCCCTATGCCGGATATTTGTAACGCCCATATCCAATAGTCGACCCCCACACCAGGGCTAAACTCTATCCCCGAAAGTGGCGCATAAGCGAGCCAGCCAGTTTTGGCGAATTCTCCTACTACAAGGGAAATATTAACTAGAATCGCGGACACCGCGAACAGCCAAAAGCTCAGGTTATTCAAGAAAGAAAAGCAACGTCGCGTGCGCCAATTTGCAGCGGCACCACCAGATTCATCAAGCCGATGACCATGGGCATCGCAACGAAAAAGATCATAATCACGCCATGGGCGGTAAAGATCTGATCATAGTGTTCAGGAGGGAGGTAACCCGCGGCCCCACCAGCCGCCATAGCCAACTGGGTACGCATCATAATGGCATCAGCAAAGCCGCGTAGCAGCATCACCAAGGCAACCACAAAATACATAATACCGAGCTTTTTGTGATCAACGGAGGTAAACCACTCGCTCCACAGCCAGCCCCACTTTCGGTAATAGGTTAATGCGCCGATAAGCGCAGCACCGCCAATCGCCATCATGGCGGCAACGATCATAATGATCGGTTCGTGATACGGAATCGACTCTAATGTCAGTTTTCCAAACATGCTTAACCCCCCGCTTCAACGCTTGTGGGATGGCCGCTCATCGCGTGATCCTCACTAGCATGCTGATTGGTAACGTGGCCAAACGCGGCCTGATGATGGGTAGCGCCTGCGCTTTCTAGCTCGCCAGACTCGCCGTGGCTATCGTCAACATCACTGACGGCTTCGTGGTTAACATGGTCGCCATGACCACCGTGCCCACTGCCACCGGTATGAAAGCTGGTCAGAATCGACGTATAGAGCGCCGGAGATACCTCAGAGAAGTACTCGACCGGGTGGTATTCACTCGGTTTGGCTAAATCGCTATAACGGTCGGGATAGGTCAGGGTTTCATTGGAAGCCCGCACGTTTTCAACCCACGCCTCAAATTCTTCTGGGGTGGTAACGTGAGCATCGAAGGTCATTCCTGAGAAGCCAGCACCGCTGTAATTTGTGGAACGGCCTGGATAAACGCCGACGTCGTCTGCAATTAGATGAACATCGTTATCCATACCCGCCATGGCATAAATTTGGCTGCCTAAGCGCGGAATAAAGAACGCATTCATCACAGAGCCAGAGCTGACTCGAAAACGCACCGGTGTATCCACAGGAAAGGCAAGCTCGTTGACACTGGCAATGCCTTGTTCGGGGTAGATGAACAGCCATTTCCAGTCCAGCGCTACCACTTGGATTTCCATTGCGGCGGTATCGCTTTCGATGGGCTTATGGGGATCTAAACTATGGGAGGTTTTCCAGGTAAGAAACGCTAAGACAGCGATGATTAAACAAGGCACTGTCCATACCGCGACTTCAATCGCATTAGAGTGCGCCCAGTCGGGTAGGTATTTAGCAACATTGCGATTGCTGCGCCGATAACGCCAACCAAACAGCAGCGTCATCACTATCACTGGAATCACTACAATTAGCATCAGCCCAAATGAGGTCAGTATTAGCGAGCGTTGCTCAACGCCAATCTGCCCTTTGGGATCCAACAATGCAGAACTGCAGCCCGTTAACAACAGGCACAACATGACGAGCACGAATGTGCCTCGCCTGCGCCAGAGGGTATGTCGTTGCATGGTGTGATCTCGTCAGAGAGTTGTCCAAAACAGCGCACTATTTGACCAGCTGAATAGCTAGCTAAATAGCCCGCTAACTAACACCCCATACTTTTCCCAGAACAGTGAGTACGTATGCGTTGCTCCGGGAAAAATATGCGCTACCGAAGGGATTGGTAGCGAGTCATAGCCAATACACGCCACGCGCGCATAAACTAAGACTAAAGTATTTTCTATTGATCTGGATCAATCAGAAAGAGACGCTTTGCCGCACCCCGAATGCTCAATAGTGTGTTAAGCGACTGTCACACTGGGTGATGCATGAGGAAGACAATCTTGAACTTTCGACGCACTGTCATCGTCGGTCACGACAATATCGAAATCGGATAACGCGGCAAAATAGGCTGGGCGCACTAAACCAAATTTGCTGGCATCAACAATCAACAGGCGCTGCATAGCCGTTGCAATGGCAGCCTGTTTTGGCGCTACTTCATGAAAATGGAAACAACTAACCCCACGCTCGCAGTCCACTCCTGCGGCAGAGATCAATGCTTTATTAATGCCTAAACGCTCAATCGCAGCACGCATACCATCACTACCAAACGATTGTGATGAGGCATAAAACAGTCCCCCTAGCAGCACTAACCGCACATTAGGCAGCGCGGCCACTGAGTTAGCCACGTTAAGGGCATACGTCACCACAGTGAGCTCGCGGAAATGGCTTAACTGACTAAGTAAAGGAATCAGTGTTGAACCGCAGTCAATGAATAGCGTATCGCCGTCTTCGATAAAGCTGGCAACTCGCTGACAGAGGCGGTGCTTAATCTGATAATGGCTGGCCTGTTGCTCAGTCAGATCGTACACCGGTGTTACGCCAGGGTAGTTTGCCATGACCAACCGACCGCCCAACAAGCTAATCGCCGAAGGCTGCGTAGTAACGTCCCGACGGATCGTCATTTCAGAAACACCGCACAGCTCAGCAGCATCGCGCAGATGCAATGTCCCCCCGCTGGCAAGCGCTTCTTGCAACATTGCCAAACGCTGAGCGCTTCGGTCATTCATGGCAAACCTCTCCTTTAATCCCAAGTTCAGGCGTTATTTGTTATCAGCGGTTAGTGGGTATCCAAGGCCTATGCTGAGCCAGCCCTCATTATATTTCCACTGTCAGACACTGCTCTTCGACTATTTGAGAGTCATATCACATATACAAAGCGTTGATGGGCTAATACTTGCAAATCAACGTTAAAAAAATAACACTAAATGTTATAATTTTAACATCAACACCAGCCCACACGACTCATAACAACCCTGTTGAGGCTTCCATGACTGCTCACACCCCTTCTCGTTCTTCTTTCGTCACGCTTGGCGCTGGCGTTTTGCTGGCTAGCGCTGCGCTGGTAACGCCAGCGTTAGCAAACGACACCCCCGCGTCACCAACGACGCCCCTTTGGTCGTTTGCCAACGTTTCGGTGAACTACTTGGATTGGTCTAACGGTACTGAAGCGCGTACCGCTAGTAACGCAGCAAAAAGCGACTTCACGTTTGTCGAAATCGAAGGCGGCGTCGGTTACAGCTGGGGCGAATTCTACGGTTTCTTCGATTTCGAGAACCCAACCAACGATCAGTTTGACGAATCAAGCGGTGGTAAAGACAACTTTCGTACCGCTGGAAAAGTCACATCGCATATTTATCTCGGCGACAGCCCGCTATCAATCTACGCGCACCTGTACGACTTCCGCGATTATGGTTTCAACGCTCGCGAGCAGGATCAAATTCTCGGCCTCGGCTACCGCACGACGTTCGACAATGGCCTATGGTTTAAACCGTTTATTGGCGCAGCACGTGTGCAGAGCGACAGCTACACTGGCATGAACGGCTTTATGGCAGGCTGGGTAGCAGGTTATGACTTCTCAGCGCTCAACCAGAACTTCAGCGTCACCAACTGGCATGAACAAACCTTTGGCCGTGACGACGAGTACCTGGAACAAAACTACGTAGGTGATAAAGCGGGGAGCGTAGGCACCAACGGCGCGCTTAGCTTGTGGTGGCATCCTTCTGAGCTAATTACCACTGGCGTGCAGTATCGCTACTCAGACAATAAGCTGGGTACCCCGAACGCTTACCAAAATGCGATGATTTACTCAGTAAAATTAAACTTACTGTAATCGCTCCACTTCACACGCTCGGAAGGTACCCACATGACTCTCATCATGAGCTTGGTAGGCATGGTTACACTGGTAACCATCGCACTTATCTTCTCTTACGACCGTAAATCCATCCGGCTGCGCACCGTGCTTGGTGCATTTGCCATTCAGGCAGGTATCGGTGCATTTGTGCTTTATGTGCCCTTTGGCCAAGCAGTTCTGCAAGCCATTTCGTCTGGTGTTAGCCAAGTATTGGTCTACGCCAATGACGGCATTGGCTTTCTGTTTGGCGGCTTAGCCGATGTCGATAACGTCGGCTTTGTTTTTGCCATAAAAGTACTGCCCGTGATTATCTTTTTCTCGTCACTCATCGCAGTACTTTACTACATAGGCATTATGCAGTGGGTCATTCGGATTTTAGGCGGCGCACTGCAAAAAGCACTTGGCACTTCTCGCACCGAATCTCTTTCTGCCACGGCAAATATCTTTGTTGGCCAAACCGAAGCGCCGCTGGTGGTACGTCCGTTTATCGCCCGCATGACGCCTTCGCAGCTATTTGCGGTGATGTGCGGTGGCTTAGCATCGGTGGCTGGTTCGGTACTGGCGGGCTACGCCGCCTTGGGTATTCCCATGGAATACTTGGTCGCCGCTTCGTTTATGGCGGCACCGGGCGGCCTACTGTTCGCCAAATTAATCATGCCTGAAACTCAAGACGCGACCGATAGCGACAGCGTTTCTAGAGTAGAAGAAGAGCTTAAAGAGCAGGAAGACAAACCCGCCAACGTATTGGATGCCGCCGCAGCGGGCGCTACGTCAGGCATGAAACTTGCCGCTAATGTGGGTGCCATGCTGCTCGCGTTTATTGCGCTTATTGCCCTGATTAACGGAATTCTAGGCGGCGTTGGCGGTTGGTTTGGCTTTGAATCACTCAGCCTTGAACTGATTCTTGGCTGGCTGTTTGCGCCGCTTGCCTTCTTGCTTGGCGTCCCTTGGGAAGAAGCTACCCTGGCGGGTTCGTTTATCGGTCAAAAACTGGTGGTGAATGAGTTTGTCGCCTTTATCAACTTGGCTCCCTACATTGATGGGGAACAGGTAGTGGCCGCCACGGGTCAAATGATGACTCCACACACCATGGCGATTCTTTCCTTTGCGTTATGTGGCTTTGCCAACCTGTCCTCGATTGCTATTTTGCTGGGCGGCTTAGGCAGCATTGCCCCTACACGCCGTAAAGAGATTGCCCGTTTTGGCGTGAAGGCCGTATTGGCCGGTACACTCTCTAACCTAATGTCGGCCTCAATTGCAGGCTTCTTTATTGCGTTGAGTAGCGCCACGGCTTAACGCAGCGAGCACGACACTTTGCAACGGGCGCTGCTGTTTTCACGCAGGGCCCGTTTTGTCTTTTATTAATTTGCGAGAACTCCATGACTGCGACTGCCTCCTCTCAGCACACTCAAGCCCAACTTACCCAAGCTGCCCGTCAAGCACTCACCCTCATGGATCTAACGAGCCTGAACGACAGCGACACCGATAGCACGATTGAAGCGCTCTGCCAGCAACTTAAAACACCCTTTGGCAACCCAGCAGCGGTATGCGTTTATCCGCAATTTGTGGTTACCGCGCAGCGTGCACTAACCGCTCACAAGCTCAATGACCACGTTAAAATTGCCACGGTTACCAACTTCCCAGACGGTGGTGACGACATCATGGGCGCCGCCCGTGAAACCCGCGACGCTGTCGCTTCCGGTGCCGATGAAGTCGATGTGGTCTTCCCCTACCGCGCATTGATGGCAGGCGATGAAGCAATTGGCCTAGAGCTGGTCGAAATGTGTAAAGCCGCCTGCGCTGGTCAAGCACGCTTAAAAGTCATCATTGAATCGGGCGAACTCAAAGATCCCGCGCTTATCAAGCGTGCCAGTGAACTGGCGATTGAAGGCGGCGCTGACTTTATTAAAACATCGACAGGCAAGGTCGACACAAACGCCACCCTGGAAGCCGCTGAGATCATGCTCAACGCGATTAAAGCCAGCGGTGAAGATGTCGGGTTTAAAGCCGCCGGTGGCGTGCGCACCACTGAAGAAGCCGCCGAGTACCTAGCACTTGCTACGAACATTATGGGCGCGCAGTGGATAACGCCTGAGCACTTCCGGTTTGGTGCCTCCAGCCTGCTGGGTAATTTATTGAATACGCTAAGCGGCGCCCCACAAACCGCATCGCTCGCCACTACTAACGGAGGCTACTAAATGTCATCTACCGCTTCTCATCACGCTCTCCTACCCCAGGAACTGATCCGCCTGAAGCGCGATAATCAGCCGCTACCCGCGGAAGAGATCAAAGCCTTCGTACAAGGCATTGCCGATGATCGCATCAGCGACGCCCAGATTGGCGCCTTCACCATGGCGGTGTTCTTAAACGGCATGAGCCGTGAAGAAGTCGTCGCCCTGACCACGGCGACCCGCGACTCTGGCCATGTCATGCAGTGGGACTCCCTCAACCTGCCCGGCCCGATTGTCGATAAACACTCTACCGGCGGCGTTGGTGATTTAGTGTCGTTGGTGCTCGGCCCCTGGGTCGCCGCTTGCGGCGCCTTTGTGCCGATGATTTCAGGTCGTGGCCTTGGCCACACCGGCGGCACGCTGGACAAGCTGGAATCGATCCCCGGTTACGACCCCTACCCAGCGCCGGAACGCTTTAGCAGTGTGGTGAAATCAACCGGTGTAGCGATTATCGGCCAAACCGGCAATCTGGCCCCCGCCGATAAACGCATTTACGGCGTGCGTGATGTGACCGCCACCGTGGAGTCCATTCCACTGATTACCGCCTCTATTCTGGGTAAAAAACTGGCCTCTGGTTTAGATGCCTTAGTGATGGACGTTAAGGTTGGCAGCGGCGCCTTTATGCCCACGCCGGAAAAATCCCGCGAGCTAGCCAAAAGCATCGCCAACGTGGCAACCCAAGCCGGCACCCCAACCACAGCTCTGCTCACCGACATGAGCCAGCCGTTGGCCCCTTGCGCTGGCAACGCGGTCGAAATCGTCGAGACCCTGGCCCTACTGCGCGGCGAACGTGCCAACAGTCGCGTTATGCAGGTCACCCGCGAACTGGCGGTGGAAATGCTGATCGCTGGCAAACTGGTCAACAACCGTGAAGAAGCCCTAACTAAGCTGGAAAAAGCGCTCACCTCGGGTGCAGCAGCCGAAGTCTTCGCCCGCATGGTACGCGAGCTGGGCGGTCCCGCCGACTTTATGGAACGCTCGGATAGCTACTTGGCCACCGCACCGGTTATTCAGCCGGTGTACCCTGAGCAGAGTGGCATCGTACAGCGTATCGACACCCGTGCCGTCGGTATGAGCGTCGTCGAGCTAGGCGGTGGCCGCCTGCGCAACGACGCTAGCGTCGATCACAGCGTCGGTTTTAGCGATATTGTCGAGATTGGCGACCGTGTCGATAGCCAGCGTCCGTTAGCCATCGTTCACGCCCGCAGTGAAGATGCGGCCAAGCGTGCCGCTGCTCAGTTGCGTGCCGCCATGACCCTTAGCGAAGAGCCTGCCGCAGCGGACACACTGCTTCAAGACACCTTCCGAGGAGAAGCCTAATGCGTCGTGCGATTGTATTAGTCCTTGATTCGTTTGGGATCGGTAGCGCCCCCGATGCTGATAAATTCGGCGACCAGGGTGCTGACACCCTGGGCCACATCGCTGCCGCCTGCGCCCGCGGTAACGCCGATACCGCTGAGCGCTCAGGCCCCCTAAAACTGCCCAACATGGCGGCGCTTGGCCTGTTCTACGCCCACCGCGATGCAACGGGAAGCGTCGCCGAAGGCGTTAACCTGCCAGCTCAATTAACAGGTGCGTACGCCCACGCCAAGGAGATCTCCAGCGGCAAGGACACTCCCTCCGGCCACTGGGAAATTGCTGGCGTACCAGTGCGTTTTGACTGGGGTTATTTTCTTGATAAAACCAACAGCTTCCCCCTTGAACTGCTCGACGCCATCGTGCAAGAAGCCGGCCTCACTGGGGTGATTGGCAACTGCCACGCTTCGGGCACCGAGATCATCGCCCGTCTGGGTGAAGAGCACATAGCCACCGGCAAGCCCATCGTTTATACCTCGGCAGATTCGGTGTTTCAGATTGCCGCCCACGAGGAGCACTTTGGCTTAGAGCGCCTCTACGCGCTGTGCGAAACCGTGCGCGAGCTTCTCGAGCCCTACAACATTGGCCGTGTGATTGCCCGCCCGTTTAACGGCGATGACAGCACCAGTTTTGCCCGCACCGGCAACCGCCGTGACTACAGCGTTGAGCCGCCCAGCCCCACCGTATTGCAGAAACTGGCCGATGCCGGCGGCGAAGTGGTCTCGATTGGCAAGATCGCGGACATTTACGCGCATTGCGGCATTACCCATAAGGTCAAAGCCAGCGGCCACGACGCCCTGATGGAAGCCACGCTCGCCGAAGTAGCCCGCACCGCGAAAGAAACCAGCGACCGCCCAACCATGATCATGACCAACTTTGTTGATTTTGATTCGGTTTACGGCCACCGCCGTGACGTGCCGGGCTACGCCGCCGCACTTGAGCATTTCGATGCCCGCCTGCCGGAACTGCTTGCCGCACTCAACGACGATGACCTGTTGCTGCTCACCGCCGACCACGGTTGCGACCCCAGCTGGGAAGGCACCGAACACACCCGCGAATATGTGCCGGTGATGGTGCATGGCGCAGGGTTTGCCCCCGGCCCGCTAGGCGAGCGCGACACCTTTGCCGATATCGGCCAGACATTAGCCGCCTTCTTCGCCGTTGAAGCGATGGAAGACGGCAAGAGCTTTTTACCTAACGCTGCCTGAACCGCAGCGTTGAGCGAATTAATCTGATTAAAAAACGATCAATAGGAGCGTTTTATGGCAACACCACATATCAATGCTGAAATGGGCGATTTCGCGGATACCGTTCTGATGCCCGGCGACCCGCTGCGCGCCAAGTACATCGCCGACACCTACCTGGAAAATGTTCGTCAGGTGAACGATGTACGCAGCATGTTCGGCTACACCGGTACTTACAAGGGCCGCGAAATTTCGGTCATGGGCCACGGCATGGGCATTCCGTCGGTGTCTATTTATGCCAAAGAGCTGATTACCGACTACGGCGTTAAATCGATTATTCGTGTGGGTTCCTGCGGCGCAGTGCGCGACGACGTCAACGTGCGTGACGTGGTTATTGGCATGGGTGCCTGCACCGATTCCAAAGTGAACCGTATGCGCTTTAATGACCACGACTTCTCGGCCATTGCTGACTTTGAGCTAACAAGCCACGCCGTTGCTGCCGCCAAGGCGCAGAATGTGCCGGTAAAAGTCGGCAATATCTTCTCAGCAGACCTGTTCTATAACCCGCAGACCGATATGGCCGAACTGCTCAAGCGCTACGGCATCGTGGGTGTGGAAATGGAAGCAGCAGGCCTTTACGGTGTTGCAGCAGAGTTTGGTGCCCGCGCGCTAACCATCTGTACGGTGTCCGACCATATTCTGAAAGGCGAGTCGCTCTCCAGCGCCGACCGCCAGACCACCTTCAATGACATGATGACGATTGCGCTAGACACAGTACTACGCGACGACGCCGCTAAGGCCTAATAGCCATTTATGAGGATAACGCCATGAGCCAAGCGGATAAGGCACTGGTTGATACGCTGCTGACCACCTTGGACAACGCTTATGCGCCCTACTCCAATCATCCAGTCGCCGCGGTAATGGAGTGCCCGGATGGCCAGCAGTTTGCAGGCGCTAACGTGGAAGTGGCGCACTACAAAGGGCTGTGCGCGGAAGCCTCGGCGATTTCCGCCATGATCACCGCTGGCCAGCGTGAGCTTGCCAAGGTGTACGTGATGGGACCAGGCGAGCACCTGTGTACACCCTGCGGCGACTGCCGCCAGCGCATTCGTGAATTCGCCACCCCAGAAACGCAAATTATGGTGCTTTCACACCAGGGCGACGTGCTAAAAACCTATACCATGGCAACGCTGCTTCCCGATGCCTTCGGCCCTGAGCAACTGCCACCGCGTTAAGCGTTCACCCTGTTTCCCGCATGACGAGCGTCACCGGCAACGATACATGCCGGGGCGCTTTGCTTGCTAGCGCTTCACCCAGCAGCTCCACGCTCATTGCCGCAATCGCTGCGATATCTTGACGAATGGTTGTTAACCCAGAGGCAAGCGCTGGCAGGTCATCAAAACCGGTCACTGCGACTTGGCGAGGCACGTCAATCCCCCTGTCTTCCAGCGCAGCAACGCAGCCCAAAGCCAGCTCGTCGGTGGCGCATACTAATGCATCAAATGGCGGGGCTTGGCCATTTGTGGTCTCCGCCAACAAACGATTTAAATAACGATAACTGGTCAGTGAGTCTGAGCTAAACCGATGTGGCAGGCTAATTAGTTGCTCAGAAAGCTCGGCTTCATCCAGCGCCCGTCGGTAACCCTCTAAACGGCTATGAGGCCCCGGCATTTCCAGCTCACCACCGACAAAAGCAAGCTGCCGACGTCCCTGAGCGATAAGGTGGTGCGTCATTTCATAAACCCCCTGGGCATCATCCGGTGCGACCGAAAATCCTTGCCCTGGGTTGCCAATGCGCACAAACGGCACGCCGGCATTTTCTAGCAAGCTGGGACGCTCATCCTCAGAGGTTTCCCCCAGCAGAATAGCCGCGCCCGCCCGTTCTGGTAGCTCTGCCGTCTGATCGTGATGGAAAAAGATCGGCACCATGCCCTGCTGGTGTAGTGCGACGGTTAAGTGTTGGTAAAGCAGAATATAGTAAGGACGCAGCTCGATATCCTGGCGCCCCAGGGAAATTCCTACCACTGCGGCCTTGCCACTAATCAGTTGCCTGGCCGCTGCGCTGGGCTGGTACGCCACTTCGCGGCTGATGGTAAGAATTTTTTCCCGCAACGCGTCACTTAGCCCTGGCTTACCATTAAGTGCCCGGCTGACCGAAGCAATAGAGACATCGGCCCGCCGGGCTATTTCGCGTATGGTCGCCGTTTGAGCGCTCTGTTTGGTCTGTTTCATGCCATGCCTCAGCGATTCAGCTTATGATTGTGCCAAAAATTGTGCCGAAAATCGCTGAGCATTGCGGCAAATCCAGCTACCAACCACGCCTACCTATGCGGGCAAGCTCGCTATCGAGCTGCTGAATTGCTTGTTCGGGGGAAATATCACCGGATAGGGCGTCATGCACACGGTTGAACACGGCGTTAGACACCCGCGGATACGCTTCTCCAGTAACGCTTGCAGGACGTGGCACACCGTTCATAACGGTTGCATAAAGTTCGCCAATAAACGGGTGGGCTTCCAGCACCTCGGCATTTTCATAGAGCACAGGCCGCGTCGGGTTTCGACCAAACTCAATGGCGTGAGCTTTCTGCTGCTCCTCAGCGGCGAGATAAGCCACTAGGTCAGCGGCGATATCAGGATGCTCTGAGTAGCGTGAAACCGCCCAGTTCCAGCCGCCAAGCGTCGCGACAGACTGCCCTTCGGGCCCGCGGGGTAACGGCGCGACGCCAAACTTGCCTTGAATGGGTGTACCATCGGCCTGCCCCAACGACCAGGCATAGGGCCAGTTACGCATAAACACGGCGTTACCCGATTGGAACACCCCGCGAGCTTCTTCTTCCATATAGTTGCGCACGCCCTCAGGACTGATGTCCCCCACCCAAGAGGCTGCTAGCGCAATGGCCTCTACTGCTTGGGGGTTATTGATGGTGACTTGCCCACCGGCATCCACAAAAGTGCCGCCACCGTGGCTGGCTATCCACTCCAATGCATTGGTGGTCAGCCCTTCATAGGCTCGCCCTTGGAACACAAACCCATGCATGCGCGCATTACCTGCGTCGCGCTCAGATTGCTGGATATGTCGCGCAGTGTCCGTCAACGCCTGCCAGGTTTGCGGCACTTCAGCGTCGTACTTGTCCAACAAGTCCTGGCGGTAATAGAGCAACCCTGCATCCGTAAACCACGGCAACGCCACCAGCTTGCCCTGCACGGTATTGTTATCCATCAGCGAAGGAATAAAGCCGTCAGCCGCGCCTTCCGGCAGGTAGTCATTTAGGTCAACCAAATGGTCGGCAAGTAGCCCTGGCCACACAATATCCACCATCAGCACATCCACATCTTGCGATTGGCTGCCTAATAGTTGCTGATAAAGCGACAACTTCTCAGTGGGTGATGCCGGGGTGGTGACGATATTCACTTGGTGACCATTAGCATCGGCCCACCGTTCTGCCAGGGTTGGGCAAAAATCTGCCGCCCCACCATCGCCACAGGCAATGGTAATTTCAGCCGCCATGGCAGGCAGCGTTGTGGGCAGCAGGGCAAACAGTATCGCTGACGAGCGCAGGTAGTGACGCATAGCATTCACCTCTATTGTTATTGGTAGGTAGGGAGCTAGTTAAAGGGTCGAGCCATCCACCTAGCTGGCAATCGCTAGGCTGCGGTCTTCCTGGCTTGATACGAAACAGGCATCGAGCACGGTTTGAATCGCCGCGCCGCGGGCAAAATCCGGTTGATCGTTATTGCCACTACGAATGCTCTCGACGAAGCGCTGGTAAATACTCGGCGTGGACGGTGCTTTCACAGTGCTCCAGCGGGCAGGATGTACGTCATCATCGAGACATACCTGCACATCCTCTTTTGAGGCGTCCAGGTCAATACGAATCGCGCCTTTATCGCCGTGCACACTCAGCGCCAGCGAGTTGTGATGCCCTGTTGCCCAGCGAGTGGCCTGAATAGTGCCTTTCGCACCATTGGCAAATGACACTCTCATCAGCGCGGTATCATTGGCATCCAGCACATACTCACCAATGCGATTGTCTGGGGCTTTTTCAAAGCAGGTTAACTCGCAGTTTACTCGGGTAATGTCGCCAACAGGGAAGCTGGCAAAGTCGACAATATGCACACCAACATCGCCTAATACGCCTTTGCTGCCGTGGGCTTCAGAAAGCCGCCACAGCCACTGGCTATCTTCATTCCAGCGCCCCCAGGCGTTACTCACTAGCCAGCTTTGCCTATAACTGGCATCGACATGACGAACTTGACCAATCGCCCCTCCCGCAATCAGTGCACGCGCGTGTTGAATCGCCGGGGCATCGCGGTAGCTTAGGTTGACCATGTTGATCACGTTAGCGGCCTGAGCAGCGGCCGCCATTTCATGGGCATCTTGTGCATTTGTCGCCAGCGGTTTTTCACACAGAATATGCTTACCTGCGGCAATGGCGGCCAGCGACGTGGCTTTGTGAACACCATCAGGGGTGACGTTACTTACCGCGTGAATATCATCCCGAGCCAACATGGCATCCAGGTCTTGATACACGTCGGCAATGCCATGATGCTCGGCAAACGCCTGGGCTTTGGCAAGGTCTCGGTCGCACACAGCCATCACTTCGATGCCTTCAAGACGGCCAAAATGCTTGGCGTGCTCGCCAGCCATGCTGCCTGCACCAATTATCGCTAAACGGATCATTTAAAGCCCTCCTCGCCGGGTTTATGCAGGCTTTCGCCTTTAATCTCGACCGGATTAGGCGCTTGGTCAGCGGGCACATTAGGGCAGCTGTCGATCCATCGCGAGCCTTCCGGGCGTGCCCAGTTCACGGCGTTTTTCAACACGGTTTTCACCTGGGCATCGTAATAAATCGGATAGGTTTCATGGCCAGGGCGGAAGTAGAAAATCTTGCCGTTGCCACGTTTGTAGGTCAGGCCGGAGCGGAATACCTCGCCCCCCTCAAAGGCACTGATAAAGATCACTTCATCGGGGTTGGGCACCGCAAACGGTTCGCCGTACATTTCGGTATGGGGCAGCTCAATGTAGTCCCCCAAGCCCTGAACAATCGGGTGACCTGGGTTCACTACCCACAGCCGTTCCCGCTCGCCCGCTTCACGCCACTTGAGTGAACACGTAGTGCCCATTAAGCGCTTAAAAATTTTCGAGTAGTGCCCCGAGTGCAGCACAATCAACCCCATGCCCTGGAGTACGCGTTTTTGAACGCGATCAACCGTCTCCTCCAACACATCGCCATGGGCGGCGTGGCCCCACCATAGCAGTACATCGGTGCTTTCAAGCATTGCTTCGCTCAAGCCCTGCTCTGGGTCTTGTAATGTGACAGCAGTGGCATCGATACCTTCTGCTTCGTTTAAACCTTCGGCGATGCACTGGTGCATACCCTTAGGGTAAATACGCGCCACGATGTCATTGGTCTGCTCGTGGACGTTCTCCCCCCATACGGTCACGTTAATGCTCATAGATTCTCCTTGCGCAATAAAACATCTTAAAAAATGACAACTGAGGCTTAAAGTAAACGTTTACTCGCAAAGAGTAAACGTTTACTTAAATGCAACTTTAGTCGCTTTTTGCTCGTAAAAAGAGTGCGCATTAGCCGATGGGCTGTTTTTTTGTTCAATAAGCGCCTGACGATGACTCCACCCCAGCCCTCCGAGCCGCCCTCGTCATTCCCGCAGACCCTGCCAGTCTGTCATTCCCGCAGACCCTGCCACTCCGTCATTCCCGCAGGCCCTTAGCGGGAATCCATGTTGACCTGGG
>NZ_JABUZD010000054.1:0-533 GCF_014897875.1 Halomonas sp. 3A7M | reverse complement strand
ATCCTCTCAAGATATGGAGTCTCCGGTAAAGCCGGGGCGGTTCACTATGCCTTTAAGTACTATGCCTTTAAGTACTATGTCTTTAAGTACTATGTCTTTGCGTACTAGGCTTTTTTGACGAACTCTGACTTAAGCTTCATGGGCCCAATACCGTCGACCTTGCAATCAATATCGTGATCACCATCGACTAAACGAATATTTTTAACCTTAGTGCCTACCTTAACCACTAGCGAACTGCCTTTGACCTTGAGGTCTTTAATGACAGTGACGCTGTCACCATCTGCCAGCATATTGCCGTTAGCATCACGAATACCAGAGCCAGCCGCTTCAGCGCCCTCTTCTGCTACTTTTGACCATTCGTTGCCGCATTCCGGGCAGACATACTGAATACCATCATCGTAGGTAAATTCAGAGGCACAGGCAGGACAATTGGGTAGATCACTCATGATAGGCTCCAACGCATCAGGCTAATACACAGGACTTAGTCACACACAGAACTTAGTCAGACACAGAACTTAGTCAGACACAGAACT
>NZ_JABUZD010000005.1:0-1132 GCF_014897875.1 Halomonas sp. 3A7M | reverse complement strand
ATCCTACATACATTATGCACGAAAACTTTCGGTTAGGCACTTATATATACAATATCTGATAGGCTATGGCTTGGTCATATGAATAGAACAAAGAGAAATATAGAGCGAGGTACCGGTTTTACGGCTCATACCGCTAATCTTGACAAACCTTCTAACACAATAGTGGCTCGCTATGGTAAAGATGGTAAAGAGTGCTTAATCCCTCAGAAAAATAAAAACCCAAGACTCCTTACTCCAAGAGAATGCGCCAGACTCCAAGGATTTCCTGAATGCTTTATCGTACCTAAATCTCGAACACCTGCGTACAAACAATTCGGTAACTCTGTAGTTGTTCCAATCATCGAGGAAATAGCTAAAAAGATTATAAGGGATGCCCTATGAATTTTCAAAAATACTGTGACTTGATTCAGGATGATCAGAAGATAAAATCAGAAAAAACTTTATTATTAACATACACTAACTCGAAGAATGAGGCATTCAGCATATCACCGGAGAGCATCAGGCTTTTCCTTTTATTTTTGCTAAACAATTTTGATTTAGTTGTTTCTGCGTGGGAGAAAGTATCAACAAGAAAAGAAAACTTTTATCAATATGAAGAAAAATCATACAGAGAGATATATAAGTCAGCTAGCGACGAAGAACTGAAAATAATATCTTCAGCCGGTCGCAGCCAGACCAAAGCTTTGACAAAGCTAATTGCAAAATTAATTGGCTTTTTAAGCAGAAAAAATTATGAATCTCCTGAAAAAAATACTTTTTTTGATAAAAATTATATCAAGTTTGCTCTTGAAAACTGGGATAATATAATGGTTAGTACTCCTTCAAAATCAGGGGTAATAAACAATGAGAACATAAAAGAATCTTTCAGAATTTGGATGGTAAAAAATGGCTTACCTGAAAAAACTGCGTCATCTTATTCGGAAACAGGAATCACCTTTTGTAACAAATATTTATCTAGAATTAATATAAACGAAGAAAATCTTTATAAACTAAACCACAAACAAGTACTAAATACACTTAATGAATTAAAGAAAATAAATGATTGGTTGCAGGCAGATAAGAATGATAATTCGATGTATAGTGGTGCTTGTAAGTGGCTATTCAAAATTTATCGTGCGCTCAGACCCGTAGC
>NZ_JABUZD010000061.1:0-65505 GCF_014897875.1 Halomonas sp. 3A7M | reverse complement strand
ACCAGAACCAGAGCCAGCCACAATATCTGCCCCTAAACCGGCCCTGCAAGAGAAGCCCGTGGCTGAAAAAGGGGAAAAGAGAGGCTGGTTCGCTCGTATTAAGTCAGGGTTAGGCAAAACCCGCGCCAACCTAACTGACGGTATTGCCGATCTGTTTTTAGGCAAAAAGCAGATTGATGATGAGCTGCTGGAAGACCTTGAGACCCAGCTGCTGATGGCGGATGTAGGCATTGAAGCCACTAGCGAGATTATTGAGCGCCTTGAAGCGCGCGTTTCGCGCAAAGAACTGAATAACCCAGAAGCGCTTTATCGCGGGTTGCAAGAAGAGTTGGCGTTGATGCTGGCGCCGGTAGCGACGCCGCTAAGTTTTGAAAAAGAGAGTGAAGGGCCTTTTGTAATTCTTGTGGTAGGGGTTAACGGCGTAGGTAAAACAACGACTATCGGCAAGCTGACCCAGCGTTTTCAACGTGAGGGTAAAAGCGTCATGCTCGCTGCAGGCGACACCTTCCGCGCAGCGGCGGTTGAACAGCTTAAGGTGTGGGGTGAGCGTAACAACGCGCCGGTAATTGCGCAGCATACGGGTGCTGATAGCGCTTCAGTGATTTACGACGCGGTGGCGGCTGCTAAATCACGTGGCGTGGATGTGCTGATTGCCGACACAGCAGGACGGCTGCACAACAAGAGTCATCTGATGGAAGAACTGAAAAAAGTTCATCGGGTCATGCAGAAGCTGGATAGCACCGCTCCTCATGAGGTGATGTTGGTGCTGGATGCGGGGACAGGGCAGAACGCCATTTCCCAGGCCAGCACATTTAATGACGCCGTGCCGATCAGTGGCATTACGCTGACCAAGCTGGACGGTACCGCCAAGGGCGGGATTATTTTCGCATTGGCGAAGCAGCTAAAAACACCGATTCGCTTTATTGGTGTAGGCGAAGGTCTGGATGATCTCCGCCCCTTTGAGGCAGATGACTTTGTTAACGCGCTGTTTGATCGGCAAGGGGATGATGGCCGCGCATGATCGCTTTTGAACATGTGGGTAAGCGCTATGGAGGGCGCTTTGATGCGCTGGCACACCTCAACTTTCGCGTTGCAAGAGGCGAAATGGTGTTCCTGACGGGGCATTCTGGTGCTGGTAAAAGTTCGTTGCTGCGACTAATTATGCGCCTCGAAAAGCCTAGCCGTGGCCGGGTAGTGGTGGCTGGGCACGACATTGCCGAGCTCCACGCCAGCCAAGTGCCGTTTTATCGTCGGCAAATTGGCGTGGTGTTTCAAGATCACCAATTGCTGTTTGATCGCAGTGTGTTCCGCAATGTATCTCTGCCGCTAGAAATCCAGGGGGTAGAGCCGCGTGAAACGGCGCGGCGCGTTCGTGCAGCACTGGATAAGGTCGGGCTTTTACACCGCGAAAAAGCGCTGCCAGTAGAGCTTTCCGGTGGTGAGCAGCAGCGAGTGGGCATTGCGCGCGCAGTGGTTAATAAGCCAGCTCTGCTGCTTGCTGATGAACCTACCGGTAACTTAGACCCACAGCTTTCTGCCGATATTATGGCGCTGTTTGAAGACTTCAATCGTATTGGCACCACCGTGATGATTGCCAGTCACGACTTAGCGCTGATTGCGCGACTACGTCACCGCATTTTGCGTTTGCAAGATGGTCGTCTGGTGGCAGATGAGGGGGCCGTATGAAACGTGCCGCGACACCCCGTCCTATAGGCGCAGCGCCCAAAGGTAAGCGACAATCGGCCAGAGCTCCCAGTGAGCCACACGCCGAGCGGCGTGGCGCACGTTCACAGCAAACACGTTTTAGCAGCCGCTTACGCGCCTGGGGACGCCATCATCGTGCAATGGCACTGGATAGCCTTTATCGCTTGGTACGCCATCCTGTGGGTAATTTGCTAACCATGCTGGCCATCGCCATTGCGTTAGTCTTGCCTGCGGCGCTTTGGTTAACCTTGGATAGCGCTAAGCTGTTAGACGCAGAACTGGATGAGAGTGCAACCCTCACCGTTTATTTGGAAACGACCGTAGATGCTGCACAGTCCGTTCGCATTGAGGAGGCTGTCATCGCGGACGAAGGTGTCGAAACGACCCGCATTATCAGTGCCGAGCAAGGTATGGTTGAGTTTCAGCAGTCCCTTGGTATTGAAGATACCCTGGCAGGGCTGGAAGATAATCCACTGCCGGCCAGTATTGTGATTTATCCACAGAGCGTTGAACCTGCAGCTATGGCACAACTGGCACAGCGCTTGGAGGAGTTCTCTGGGGTAGACGAGGTGCGCGTGGATTTGGCGTGGGTAGAGCGTTTACGTCATTTGGCGGATCTTGGGCGACGGGTGGCGCTCGCGCTTGGGGTGTTGTTCGGCTGTGGTGTGCTGCTAGTGGTGGGCAACACTATCCGTCTTTCGGTTGAGAGCCGACGACGAGAAATCGAAGTAGTGATGCTCATTGGCGCGACCCATGCCTTTGTCCGTCGACCCTTCCTCTATAGTGGGGCTTGGTACGGCGTGGGGGGCGGTCTGCTGGCGCTGGGATTGCTGGCATTTGGCAACCACTGGCTGTCGATGCCTGTTGCCGCCTTGGCGGCAAGCTACGGAGCGAACTTTGTGTTGCCGCAGTTAGATGTGACAGGCTCTACAATTCTGCTATCTTGCAGTACACTACTGGGCTGGCTGGGAGCTTGGTTGGCTGTTACACGCCATCTCTCTAGCATACGCCCGCGTTGATTATGTTTGTTATGCGGTCAGTAGCGGGAATTTCCACCCCGTTTTGTGTCTTATGCAGTGAATGCATCGGTCATTTGAACCTTATGCTTAGGCTAAGGTCTTAGAGTTAACGGAACACCAACCACGATAGGTTTTAAGGGAGACCACCTGCACATGAGCACTAGTCTTCTACCGGTGGGTCAGCTTTCTCCAGGTCACGATCTGGGCGGCTATATTCAAGCGGTTAACGGCATCCCCGTACTAAGCGTTGATGAAGAGCGTGAGCTTGCATTCCGCCTCCACGATGAAGGTGACTTGGAAGCAGCACGCCGTTTGGTGCTATCGCACCTGCGTTTTGTTGTGCATATTGCTCGTAGTTACTCGGGTTATGGTCTGCCACAGGCTGACCTGATTCAAGAAGGTAACGTCGGTCTGATGAAAGCCGTTAAGCGTTTCGACCCTAATCAGGGCGTTCGCTTGGTATCATTTGCCGTGCATTGGATCAAAGCGGAAATTCACGAGTTTGTGCTGCGCAATTGGCGTATTGTCAAAATTGCAACCACCAAAGCTCAGCGCAAGCTGTTTTTTAACCTGCGTAGCGCCAAAAAACGCTTAGCTTGGCTAAACAACGATGAAGTTAACGCGATTGCGGAAGACCTCAACGTAAAGCCAGAAGTAGTGCGCGATATGGAAGGACGTCTGTCGGCTTACGATGCGGGTTTTGATGCGTCTCCTAGCGACGACGAAGAGAGCACCTATCAAGCGCCGGCGTATTTTTTAGATGACGCTTCCGCTGATCCGGCAACGCTGCTGGAAGACAGCAACTTTGAGGAAGATTCAACGCGTCGCTTACAGCTAGCCTTGAAAGGCCTTGATGAGCGTTCGCGGGATATCTTGCAGCGTCGCTGGCTCACTGACAACAAAGCGACACTGCACGATCTGGCCGATGTTTATGGCGTCAGCGCTGAGCGCATTCGCCAGCTCGAAAAGAATGCGATGAAAAAACTGCGCCAAAAAATGGGCGAAGCTATCGCTGCTTAATCACGTACACATATTGGTTAAGCATAAGATAAACGCCCCGAAGGCTCTGCCTTCGGGGCGTTTTTATTGGGCGTGCATGTTGTGTCACCGCTACCTAAGCTGGTTGTACGGCTGCTCGTAACAGCTGGCTAGACAGCAGCGCCCATTGGTCTTCCCAGTACTCGGTCGGCAAGCGCTTGAAATCACTGCGCACATACTGAGAAATACGCCCTTCAGCCTGAGCGATCAGCAGGTTGGCTGCTGCTGAAGCGGATATGCTGGTGCGTAGCCCTTCGCGCAGCTCAGCTTCCCGCAGTATCTGTTTTAACTGGGTTTCCAAGCGTTCAAACAGTTGGTGAACGCGCTGGCGCAGCCGGGCCGTTTCGCCAGTAAGTACATCGCCTCCCAGTACCCTGGCAAGCCCAGGGTTCTTTTCGGCAAAGCCGAGAAGTAAGGCCAAGATGGTGCCGCATCGAGACGCCGCATCGGGGATATCTTCTAGGATGCGGGTAATACGCGCAAAGATGCTTTCTTCAATGAAGTCGATCAGCCCCTCAAACATGCGCGCTTTGCTGGGGAAATGCCGGTACAGCGCTGCTTCTGAGACGCCAACCTGGCGGGCAAGCGCAGCGGTTGTAATGCGCTTGCCGCTATCCTCTTCCAGCATAACGGCTAACGCTTGCAGGATTTGCTCGCGGCGGCGAGGTTTTTGTTCGTCACTCATGACGTTAGCCCTCCGTCGCGGTTAACCTGCGTCAGTAATCAGGGTGCCTACCCCAGCATTGGTAAAGATTTCCAGCAAGACCGCATGAGGAACGCGGCCGTCGATAATGTGGGCGCTGTTAACGCCGCCTTTTACTGCATCTAGTGCACAACGTATTTTTGGCAACATGCCACCATAAATCGTGCCGTCGGCGATTAAGGCGTCAACTTGAGCAGTGCTTAGTCCAGTTAATACCTCTCCCTCACTGTTCATCAGGCCCGCGACGTTGGTCAATAGCATCAGTTTTTCAGCGTTGAGTGCCTCGGCCAGTTTGCCTGCCACCAAGTCGGCGTTGATGTTATAGCTGTGGCCTTCACCGTCAACGCCGATAGGTGCTATTACCGGAATGAAGTCTCTGGCGGCGAGCATCTCAATGAGGTCGGTGGAGATAGACTCCACTTCACCTACGTGGCCAATGTCGATAATTTCCGGTGCGGTCATCTCAGGACTTTGGTGCTCTACTTTTAGTTGGCGGGCGCGAATTTGCGCGCCATCTTTGCCGGTTAAACCAATGGCTTTGCCGCCGCTTTGATTGATTAGATTAACAATGCTTTTATTGACTAAGCCCCCTAGGACCATCTCCACGACGTCCATGGTTTGAGAGTCGGTCACTCGCATGCCGTTCACAAAGCGAGATTCGATATTCAGTTTTTCTAGCAGGCTGCCAATTTGTGGCCCGCCCCCATGGACGACAACCGGGTTAATACCGACCTCTTTCATTAGCACGATGTTACGCGCGAATGAATCGATCAAGGTGTCTTCAGTCATGGCGTTGCCGCCATATTTAACGACGACCGTTTTGCCCGAAAACTGCTGGATGTAGGGGAGGGCTTCAGACAATACCTCCACAACGACCTGGGGGTCGCGGCTAGTTGAACTCATGACGTTGTCCCTTTTGATTTTTTCCGTCGCTACTTTTTTATCGCGACCGTTATTACAGCGCGAGCATTGGCTTTTCCATGCGGCGTGTTGTCTAGCATTCTTATTGTGTCGCGCATTCGATTGGCACAATCACTTTTCTTCTGTTCACCCTGTCGTATCTATCCACGTTATTGAGGTTCAGGAATCATCAGCGTTGGTGAAATTTTCTCCAGCGCATTGGCAAAGCGCTGTTTTATTCGGCTAAGTGCCGCGGCATCGCTACCCTCAAAGCGCAGTACTAGCGCAGGAGTGGTGTTAGAGGCTCGGCACAGTCCCCAGCCATCGGCATAGTCCACGCGAATGCCATCAATCGTGGTTTTGATACCTTCGCCGAAGTCACCCTCTCTAGCAAGCTTCTTGATAAGCGGAAATTTTTCTTCATCAGCGACCGCGATATTAATTTCAGGCGTGCTGATATCTTGTGGAAATTGATCAAACAGTTCATCAGCACTGCCGGGGTGGCGGGCTAGAATTTCAAGCAAGCGGGCCGCGGCGTAGATGCCGTCGTCAAAGCCATACCAGCGCTCCTTGAAGAAAATATGCCCGCTCATTTCACCGCCCAGTTCAGCGCCGGTTTCCCGCATGCGTGCCTTGATTAGTGAATGCCCGGTGCGCCACATTTCAGGCTCGCCGCCAGCGTCGCTAATAACTCGCGCCAGGTTACCCGTGCATTTGATGTCGAAGATCACCTTGGCACCGGGGGTGCGTGACAGCATATCAGCTGCAAATACCATCAGGAGGTGGTCAGGGTAGATCATACGGCCACTTGGCGTGACAACGCCTAAACGGTCGCCGTCGCCGTCGAAAGCCAAGCCAATATCGGCACCTGTTTCCTTAACGCTGTGGATCAAGTCGCGTAGGTTTTCAGGTTTGCCTGGGTCGGGGTGGTGGTTCGGGAAGTGCCCATCAATGTCGGCAAATAATGGGGTGGTTTTTACCCCCAGGCGCTCAATAAGCTGCGGGCCCAACTCTCCGGCGACCCCGTTGCCACAATCCACAACTGCGCTCAGTGGGCGCTCGATATGGATGTCGTTAATAATTCTTTCAAGATACGCCGTGCGTAGGTCATGCTGGCGAACGCTGCCTTGGCCGCTGGTTAGGTCGTTTGCTTGGATGCGCTCATAGAGGGCGGTAATAGCATCACCGGAGAGCGTTTCACCCGCTAAGACGATTTTGAAGCCGTTGTAGTCAGGTGGATTGTGACTGCCGGTTAGCATTACCCCAGAGCAGCTTTCAGGCAGTGTGTGTGTGGCGAAATAAAGCACGGGGGTAGGCACCATGCCGATGTCTATAACGTCTCGTCCTGAGGCTGTTAGGCCGCGAATCAGCGCTGCTTGCAGATGTGGCCCGGAAAGTCGTCCATCACGGGCAACAATGACCGTTTGCTCGCCTCGAGCGGCGGCTTCAGAACCAATGGCTCGGCCAATGAGTTCGGTGGTGGCCTCGCTCAGCGTATCGCCCACAATGCCGCGAATGTCGTAAGCACGAAATATCGACGCAGGTACGTTCATTGTCGCTCCTAGATATGCGCTAAAACAGCGCTTGGCTTATTGGCTGCCTGTGCTGCCAAAACCACCGCTGCCGCGAGTGGAGTCTTCAAAGGCATCGACAATGGTAAGTTCCGCTTGCACGACAGGAACAACGACATACTGAGCGAGACGCTCAAAGGGCGATAACGTAAAGCTGCTTTGACCACGGTTCCAAACGGATACCATCAGTTCGCCCTGGTAATCAGAGTCGATGAGACCGACGAGGTTGCCCAGCACGATACCGTGCTTATGACCTAGACCGGAGCGAGGCAAGATCATGCCTGCCAAGCTAGGATCTTCTATGTAAATGGCAAGGCCTGTTCGCACTAACTGGCAGTCACCAGGTGCAAGCACCAGTGGTTCATCTAGCAGTGCTCGCAAATCCATCCCCGCTGAGCCTGTTGTTGCATAAGAGGGAAGGTAGTCGTGCAGGCGTTCATCCAATACTTTGCACTGCAGGCGTGGGCGAGAACCGCTCATGATAATTCTCCGGAGGATTGAGAGGGTGGTTGAGAAGGCAGTAATGATAGTGCGTGACGAATAATTAGCGCGGCTAGCTGGGTTTTAGGCTGAAGCGGGGCTTCCTGTTGATGGGTTCCCGTCGCAGAGCGCCACAGCAGCAGAGCGGCATTGTTATCGCTGCCAAAACCGAGCCCCTGCTGGGAAACGTCGTTGGCCACAATCATATCTAACCCCTTGCGGGTCAATTTGTCTTCCGCATAGCGAGCGACATCCTGAGTCTCGGCGGCGAAGCCCACCACAAAAGGGCGTTGGTCAGTAGGCAGCGCGGAAACATCGGCAATAATGTCAGGATTCTTGACCAGCGTAAGCGTTAGCGTATCGCTGTCGTCGGTTTTTTTGATTTTGTGCTCAGCAGCGCTGGCAGCGCGGTAGTCAGCGACCGCAGCACAGCCAATAAATAGGCCAGCATGGGGGGCGAGTGTTAACGCTTCGTGATGCATTTGTGCAGCGCTTTCCACATCGATGCGCTCAACGCCGAGAGGAGTGGGGAGATTAACTGGGCCGCTTATCAGGGTTACTCGTGCTCCCTGAGCCGCAGCTTCAGCGGCTAGTGCGTAACCCATTTTCCCTGAACTGTGGTTGGATAGATAGCGCACGGGATCCAGCGCCTCGCGGGTGGGACCCGCAGTAATCACTACGTGCGGCGCAGAAGCTGGCGCTGGTAATTTTGCAGCAGAAGCAAAATGCTGTGCTAAGAAATCAACAATAACCTCGGGTTCGCTCATTCGCCCAGGACCGATGTCGCCACACGCTTGGTCACCTGCTGCTGGCCCGATCAGCAGCCAGCCATCGTTGGCTAGCTGAGAGACGTTGCGTTGGGTTGCAGGGTGTCGCCACATGGCCTGATTCATGGCCGGTGCAATCAACTTGGGTGCTTCACAGGCTAGGCACAGAGTGGTTAGCAAGTCGTCAGCCATGCCATGTACCAATCGGGCGATCAAATCAGCCGTTGCTGGGGCAATCAATACGGCATCTGCCCAGCGGGCTAGCTCAATATGCCCCATACCAGCCTCTGCTTCAGGATCAAGCAACGAGGTGCGTACCAGCTCCCCTGAAAGTGCCTGAAGCGTTAACGGCGTAATAAACGCTTGAGCACCCTCGGTCATTACCACGCGAACCTCACAGCCAGCTTGCTTGAGTAACCGAACAATCAGCGCGCTTTTATAAGCCGCAATGCCGGCGCTAATGCCAAGCAGCAGGCGCTTTCCAGCAAGTGGCGTTAGCGGGGATGGCGATAATAAGGCCATGATGGGTAGTCCCATGTAGCGTTTGTTAAAGGTGAGTACCATACCATTTGACGGGTTATTTTGGCATGCTCAAGCAGCAGTTGGAAAAGCCAGTTTGGGTGGGCGCAGTAGCAAATGCTGATGGTGCTATCAGGGGTGGGCAAGGAGGCGGCGATGGGGATTAATCACTGGCCGGAAGGTGAGCGGCCACGCGAGAAGTTATTGAATATGGGAGTGCAGACGCTTTCAGACGCCGAGCTACTGGCCATTTTTTTGCGAGTAGGCGTGCAGGGGCGCTCTGCGGTGGATCTGGCACGGGACCTGTTGGCCAGTTTTGGTGGTTTGAGGCAGCTTTTGGAGGCGGATCAGGATCAGTTTTGTGCGGCTCGAGGGCTTGGTAGTGCGAAATTTGCCCAGCTTCAAGCGACCCTGGAGCTTTCTAGACGTCATTTGGCGAGCCAGCTTGCCCGTGGCAATGCGCTCACATCGCCGTCGCTTGTGCGTCATTACTTAAGCTCCCAGCTTCGTCATCTGGGTCATGAAGAGTTTGCCGTGCTTTTTTTAGATACACAGCATCGAATTATTCGCTATGAATCCCTATTTCGCGGTACCCTAGATAGCGCATCCGTTTACCCCCGCGAAGTAGCCAAGCGTGCGCTTGAATTACACGCTGGTGCTGTCATCCTGGCTCACAACCACCCATCGGGTGTTGCTGAACCAAGCGATGCTGATCGACGTATTACTGAACGTCTAAAAGATGCCCTTGCACTCTTCGATGTGCGAGTGCTTGATCATTTCGTGGTGGGGGACGGTAACGTGGTTTCGTTTGCCGAGCGCGGTTGGCTATAGCAATTAATGAAAAGGGTGCGACGACAAAATCTCGTCGTTTACCTAAGTAAATTGTCCAAAAGATGCCTTTTTTGGCATTTTGGGGCGTTTTTGCTTGCTGGTAGCCGGGTGCTCTGGTATAAAGTGCCACCTTTAAACTTGGGTTGAATAACGGATTTGGGTACAGCTAGGCAGTTCACTGCGTCGACTCCCTCCCTGCTCCGGTTTGCCCGACAGTTTTGAACAACTCGCCAAGCGGTTGGAGGCTCTCATGTCCAAAGTATGTCAGGTTACCGGCAAGCGTCCGGTAACTGGTAATAACGTTTCTCACTCCCAGCGTAAGACACGTCGTCGTTTCTTGCCGAACCTGCACACCCATCGTTTTTGGGTTGAATCTGAAAACCGCTTCGTCAAGCTGCGCGTTTCCTCTAAAGGAATGCGTATCATCGACAAGAAAGGTATCGAAACGGTTCTGGCTGATATCCGCAAACGCGGCGACGCCATCTAAGCTAGCATTTTGGGAGAGTTAAACCATGCGCGATAAGATCAAGCTGGTGTCTAGTGCCGGTACAGGCCACTTCTACACCACTGATAAGAACAAGCGGAATACACCGGATAAGTTCGAATTCAAGAAATACGACCCGGTCGTCCGTAAGCACGTTATCTACAAGGAAGCTAAGATCAAGTAATTGCGATTACAATGATCGGCTTTCACCGCAGGCGAGCGCCTGTTGAAAAACCCGGCCCTAAGCCGGGTTTTTGCATGCCCGGTATTTAGCCGCTTACTTTGTAGGTTGGCGGTATCTGTCCCTACGCTTCGGCACCGCTTAGGCGACAGAGTGGTTGTCACGGTGCTGTCATCATAGACTTTCATCATGCCCGAATTGCCTGAAGTTGAAACGACGCGACGCGGCATTGCCCCCTATTTAGAAGGGCAAGAGATTACCGAGGTGCTGGTGCGCCAGACTCGGTTGCGCGTGCCGGTGCCCGAAGATCTAGCCGAGCGGCTAGTAGGAGCTCGGGTTGGCGTATTAAAGCGCCGCGCTAAGTACCTCCAAATTCCCGTGGCGACTTTCGAAGGTGAGGCCACGCTGTTGTGGCATCTAGGCATGTCGGGCAGCCTAAGGATTGCAAACGTCGGCGATTTGCCTAAAAAGCATGATCATGTTGACGTGGTGACGGCCAAGGGGCATGTGCTGCGCTACCATGACCCGCGCCGCTTTGGTTTTGTTGACTGGCAGCAGGGCGATGGCAGTTTGGATACGCGCCTTGCGCACCTTGGTCCTGAGCCGTTGGATGACTCGTTTAACGGTCGCTGGCTCTATAACGCATCGCGTAATAAACGCGTTGCGGTAAAGCCTTTTTTAATGGATAACCGCGTGGTGGTCGGTGCAGGTAATATTTACGCTGCCGAAGCGCTATTTATGGCGGGTATTGATCCCCGACGTGCCGCTGGGAAAATTTCCCTGGCCCGTTATCAGCAGCTAGCCGAGGCGGTTAAAGAGGTGCTGGCGGCAGCGATTACCCAAGGTGGCACGACGCTGCGGGATTTTGTCAGTGGGCAGGGCGAGCCAGGTTACTTTGCCCAGCAGCTGAATGTATATGGGCGCCATGGGCAGCCTTGTCTGCGCTGTGGCGTTGAGCTGCGTCGTATTACTCTAGGCCAGCGGGCCAGCGTGTTTTGCCCTGGTTGCCAGCGTTAGCGGCCGCTCTTTGATATTAACTGTTTTGCCTATGCTTTCAGAGTCTATGTGCTTTGTAAGATTGCTCTTTTGGAGATTGTTGTGACTCAACGCCTGCGCCTGAATAAAAATGCCGATCGCCGCCTGAAAGCGGGCCATCTGTGGATCTACTCCAATGAGGTAGATATCAAAGAGACGCCACTAAAAAACTTTGCTGCTGGTGAGCCTGCGTTAGTTGAGGCTTCCAATGGCAAGACCCTTGGCGTCGCCTACATTAATCCGCACTCGCTGATTTGTGGTCGGGTAATGTCGCGTGACCCAGAAATGCGTCTAGATCGCTCGTTATTCGTACACCGCTTCAACCAAGCGCTAGCGCTGCGTGAGCGTCTGTTCGATAAACCTTTTTACCGTTTGATTCACGGTGAAGGCGACCTGTTACCGGGCTTGGTGATTGACCGCTTCGGCGATGTGCTGGTGGTACAGCTGAATACCGCAGGTATGCAAGCGTTGGCGGAAGATATTGTCGATGCGCTGGAAAAAGTCGTTAAGCCCAGTGCCATCGTGTTCCGCAATGATACGGGCGGCCGTCGCCAGGAAGGTCTAGAAGCCCACGTCGAAGTGGTAAAGGGTACTCTTCCTGATGAGGTTCTGCTGGAAGAGAATGGGGTTACCTTTGCCGTGCCTGTGCTGAATGGCCAAAAGACAGGGTGGTTCTACGACCATCGCGTCAATCGCGCATGGCTGAACAGCCAAGTGGCGGGTAAGCGCGTGCTGGATGTATTCAGTTACGTGGGCGGTTGGGGTGTTCAGGCGGCTGCGAGCGGTGCCTCAGAAGTGTTGTGTGTCGATGCTTCTGCCCCAGCGCTGGATCAGGTGGCACGCAATGCTGAGCTAAATGGTGTGCAGGAGCAAGTAGCGGTAGCCGAAGGCGATGCCTTTGAAGCGTTAGCAGCATTGAAAGCTGACGGCGAGCAGTTCGATGTGATTATTCTTGATCCGCCTGCGTTTATCAAAAAGCGCAAGGATATCCCTAATGGTGAGCGCGCTTACGCACGACTAAACCGTGAAGCGATGCGGCTATTGGGCCGCGATGGCTTGCTGTTGTCGGCCTCGTGTTCTATGCACCTCGCGCCTGAGCGTTTGGTGGATGTGGTTCGTGGTGCCGTTCGCCATCAAGACCGTCATGGCCAGGTGATTTTTCAGGGGCATCAGGGCTCCGATCACCCCGTTCATCCGGCTATCCCGGAAACCTCGTATCTGAAGGCACTGGGCGTGCGGGTATTCCGCGACTAAGCCAAGGACGCTGCTTGACGAACATTGGCAAGACAAAAAAATAGCATCAAGGAGTAACCACAAGGAGTTGCATTATGGAGTGGGCACTACCAGATCCTTTTGTGATCAACCTTCAGGTGACGCCGGAGGCCATTGACGCTTACCGGCATGTCAATAACAGCGAGTATTTACGCTGGGTTGAGCAGATCAGTTGGGCCCACTCTGAAGCCTTGGGGCTATCCCTTGAGCGCTATCAGTCCCTTGACCGTGCCATGGTCGTCCATCGGCATGAGTTGGACTATCTGGCTCCCGCCTTTGTCGATGATAAGTTGCAACTGGCGACGTGGATTGTTGCCTGCGATGGCCGTTTTAGTTTGACCCGCCGGTTTCAGCTTAAGCGTGCGGAGAATGGCAAAACACTGCTAAATGCCCGCACCAGGTTTGCCTGTGTGGCGCTTAGCAGTGGGCGGCCCACGCGGCTGCCTGATGAGTACCAGCGCATTTACGGTGGTGCGGTGGTGGCGGAGTAGCTAATGCTGAAATGCCGTCGATTTTTTTGCTGATTTTCGTTAAACGCTAGATTATTCTCCCAAAAAACGCCTTAGCCGGCGTTTTTTTTGTTTTTCTTGCTTGGGGTGGTGGTTAGTGCCAGCTGTGCTGTAATTTGCTTAATAGCGCTTATTGATGGCCTGGCTCTAACGGCTAGGTGGTAAAGATAGGTAGTAAAGATGAGGCTCTGACGATTTAGCAGTTGAGATTTAGCACTAACAATCAATAGAGAAGGAAAACGCTAATGAAAATCGCCGTCCCAAAAGAGATCAAAAACCATGAGTATCGGGTGGCACTCACTCCGACAGGCGCGCGGGAGCTAGTAGGGCGTGGCCACTCGGTAAGCGTGCAGGCAGCTGCAGGAGAAGGAGCCGGATTTAGTGACAGTGACTATGAAGCCGCAGGCGCCCAGGTGGAAGCTAATGTAGATGCGTTGTGGCAAAACGCCGAGCTGATTCTCAAGGTAAAAGAGCCTCAGGCCGAAGAAGTGGCGCGTCTAACCGCCAACCAAACGCTGTTTACCTATTTGCACTTGGCCGCTGAGGAAAAATTAACCCAAGGGCTGATGGCCAGCGGTGCTACCTGCATTGCCTATGAAACCATCATCGATGCAAAAGGTGGGCTACCGCTGCTCGCACCGATGAGCACGGTCGCTGGGCGCATGGCCGTTCAAGCGGGCGCGCATAGTCTGGAAAAAGCCCAGGGTGGCTCCGGCGTGCTATTGCCCGGTGTGCCAGGCGTTGCGCCGGGTAAAGTTACCGTGATTGGTGGTGGTGTGGTCGGCGAAAACGCCGCCCGTATGGCGTTAGGGTTGGGGGCCGAGGTGACCATTCTGGACAAGTCGATTGCTCGTTTAGAGGTGCTGGACGACCGTTACCAGGGGCGCATCAAAACTGTCTACTCAACGGCGGACGCCCTTGATCAGGCAGCTAAAGAGTCCGATATGATCATTGGCGCCGTACTTATCCCCGGAGCCGCCGCTCCCAAGTTGATTACCCGTGCCATGCTGGCCGATATGAAGCCGGGCAGTGTATTGGTAGACGTAGCCATTGATCAGGGCGGCTGCTTTGAAACCAGCAAGCCTACGACGCATGCCGAGCCGACCTATATTGTGGATGGCATCGTTCATTACTGTGTGGCCAATATGCCTGGCGCGGTAGCGCGGACATCTACTTTGGGTCTTACCAATGCCACCTTGCCGTTTGTACTGGCGCTGGCTGATAAAGGCTGGCAACAGGCGCTTAAAGACGACCCACACTTCCTGCCCGGGCTCAACGTCCATAATGGTCAAGTGACTTATCAGGCTGTTGCCGATGCTTTTGGACTCAAGAGCATCGACCCAGCGAGTGCAGTGGCATGATAATCGGTACGTCAATTAGTAGTAGGTGATACTACTGTTACCCGGGTGGTGCTGCTAGTGGTGGTGCTAATAGTGAGGAGGCACTTCGTCTTCTGGGCGGGTATCACCCTGTGAGTCACCCGCCTGGAGCGCCTGATACTGCTCGCGCAAGCGGTCACGCATCAGCGTGCTCAGTTGCTCCAGCTTTTCTAGCCGACGCTCTTGCTGAGCAACCGCTTGGTCAAGGGTGTCTAGCCAATGCTCTTGGTAAGCCAGTCGACTCTCTAAAGATTCAAGAAGTTGAGTTAGCTCTGCAGGCGATAATTCGTTTGTCATGATAACATCGTGACCTTGTGTAGTATGCTCGGTACTGTTAGGAATGGGCCTAGTTGGCCGAGTATTGTCCTTCGTCTGTTACCCATACAACAAGAGAGCTTTTATCATCTATGAATCCAAAAGTTGTTTTTCGCTGTTTCTTCATCAGTGTTTTACTTGCCGCCCCCACGCCACTTCTTCTGGCGGGGATTGTTCATTTAACGAATGCACCGCTTGCTGAGCAGTGGCTGGCTGAGCTTGCCATCAGCGGGGTAAGTGGTGTGTATATTGCCGCTGCTCTGGGATGTTTTATTGCGTTATTTATAGGTACTTTAGCCGCTGCTGCTCTGGCGCCGCCTATGGTAGTGAAAGCTGATGTTTCTCGAACTAAATCTGCGCCGCGTCAGCCTCAAACGGTACCTGAAGTGGAAGATGATGAAGAGGAAGATATCATCGACCCCAATGATGGTCGCGAAGAGGGCGAAGTAAAGTGGTTTAACACCAATAAAGGTTACGGCTTTATTACCCGGGATAATGGCGAGGATGTGTTTGTTCACTTTCGTGCTATTCGTGGTCGTGGCCCGCGTATGCTTGCTGAAGGACAGATTGTTCGCTATCACGTGATTAAGAATGACCGTGGCCTTCAGGCAGACGACGTTAGTATTATTGAGTAGCTTCGATTGAATCGCTTTTATTGAATCGCGCTAGCATCCCAACTGCTGAAAAACAAGACCCCGCTAAGCGGGGTTTTGTGCGTTTAACGGCCTGAATCAGGCCATTCAATGGCTTTTTCCTGTCCCCCTGGCAATACCTGCCAGAAGCGGTCAGGGTCATCGCCGGGGTGCCAGCCACCTAGCGAGCAGCGAACCTCAGTCTGTAAAGCTTCGGCGGCGTGCTGAGCGCACTCTTGGTCGGTGTGCCACGGGGTGTGGTGGCTATCAAACCACAAGCTGGCAAAACCATCGGCCGCTTTGTCCACCAATAGTACGGGTACAGCTTCACCTTGATGGTGGCCGCGAGTCTTCCATTTGCCCTTGCCGGCTGGGCTAAGGGGCGGTGCATCGAGAGCTTCGCTTAGCCACGCATTGAGCTTATCTATCGCTACGCTGGCAAGGTATACCTCGATATCCGGAAACCGCTCCATCATACGCTCACCTCGTCGTCCGTTAACAAGGCTTGAAGCGTTGCCTCATAAATGCGGCTTAGTTCATCCAAGTCACTGGCGCGCACGCGCTCATTCACTTTATGAATAGTGTCGTTAAGCGGACCAAGCTCGACCACTTGGGCGCCAAGTGTGGCGATGAAGCGACCATCCGAGGTACCGCCGCTGGTCGAAAGTGCAGGGCGCTCGCCGGTAACGGCTTCTACACCGCGAATGGCAGCATCGACTAATTCGCCTTCTGCGGTCAGGAATGGTTCGCCGTTGAGCGTCCAATCAATATGGTACTCAAGGCCATGCTTATCCAAAATCGACTCGGTGCGGCTTCTTAGCATCTCGTGGGTAACTTCCGTGGAATAGCGGAAGTTAAACACGACTTCTACTTCACCTGGAATGACGTTAGTGGCCCCGGTGCCCGCGCGAAAATTAGATATCTGGAAGCTGGTGGCAGGGAAAAAGTCATTGCCTGCGTCCCAGTGCTCGTTAACCAACGCATCCAGTGCGGGCATCGCTTGGTGAATAGGGTTGCGCGCAAGGTGTGGGTAGGCCACATGACCCTGAATCCCTTTGAGATGTAGAACGCCGCCCAATGACCCGCGGCGTCCGTTTTTAATCATATCGCCCAGTCGTGAGGTCGACGAGGGTTCACCGACAATGCAGTAGTCCAAGCGCTCGTTGCGTTCGCGTAAATGCTCAACCACTGCGCTGGTGCCATCGATGGCTGGGCCTTCCTCATCGGATGTGATTAAAAACGCTATCCGGCCATCGTGCTCTGGATGAGTAGCCACAAAGCGCTCAACAGCAGTGAGCATCGCCGCTAGGCTGCCCTTCATATCTGCTGCGCCTCGCCCACAGAGCATGCCGTGCTCATCAATACACGGCTCAAACGGTGGGAATTCCCAGTTCGTGTGGGGGCCGCTGGGCACAACGTCGGTGTGGCCAGCAAAGGCCAATACGGGGCCATGATGGCCTCTTATTGCCCAGAAGTTTTTGACATCGCCAAACGGTAGTTGCTCGATATGAAAACCGAGCGCCGTTAAGCGCTCGATCATGAGTTCCTGGCAGCCTTCGTCATCCGGCGTTACTGACGCCCGGCTAAGTAGCTCAAACGCGAGCTGCAACGTGGGCGACAGCGTTTCAGGCTCAGTTATGGGCATGCAGTGCCTCGTTCAGCGCAATGGCGCTTTTATTCGTCAGGCACTCAATACGGCCATTTTGTGAATTGCGACGCAGTAATAAGTCATCTTGGCCTGCTAACTCGCGTGCTGCCACGGTGTTAACTTCTTGTTTCTGATCGTCGAGCAGGGTAACTTTCGAACCCGCGGTAATATACAAGCCCGCTTCTACGGTGCAGCGGTCACCTAGCGGAATACCGATGCCTGCATTAGCGCCAATCAGGCAGCCTTCGCCTACCTTGATAATGATATTGCCGCCGCCAGAAAGTGTTCCCATGGTGGAGCAGCCGCCGCCCAGGTCGGAGCCTTTGCCGACCATGACGCCAGCAGAAATGCGCCCTTCAATCATGCCGGGGCCTTCAGTACCTGCGTTGAAGTTGACGAAGCCTTCATGCATTACCGTGGTGCCTTCACCCAGGTAAGCGCCCAGGCGCACGCGAGCAGTGTCGCCAATGCGGATGCCGGTGGGTACCACGTAATCGGTCATTTTGGGGAATTTATCGACGCAGTCGACTGACAGCGCGCGACCCGCTAAACGCGCTTTAAGACGGCGGGCGGGCAGCTCTTCGATATCAATCGCGCCTTCGTTGGTCCAGGCGATGTTGCGCAGCAGGCCAAACATTCCCGTCAGATCCAAGCCATGGGGCTTCACTAAGCGGTGAGAGAGCAAGTGCAGCTTTAAGTAAACTTCAGGAACGGTTTGCGGTGCCTGATCGCTTTCTAAAAACATCGCGACCAGGGGGCGATGACTGGCGGCGAATGATTCGGCGAGTGCTGCCTGCTCAGAGTGGCCAGCAGCTTCCAACGCTTTGGCCAAGCGCGTGCAATCTTCGGGCAGGAAGCTGATTGCCGTATTGCCAGCGGGGGCGTCTAACGCCTCTTTGGCTGCGGCTACCAAGCTGTCTGCAGGATTAAACAGGGGTGCTGGGTAGTAGATTTCTAACCAGTTGCCCTGGGTGTTTTGGGTGCCGATTCCAAGCGCGAAGCTCAGCATAACGCGTCTTCCTTTAAAGTTTTGAATAACAATCAGTTGTTAGGATTCAGTGGCGTGTTAGCCGCTGAGAGAGTCGTAATCGCCGTCGCGGTAGCCCACTAAAATAGTATCGTCATCAACTTCTAGCAGTGGCCTTTTGAGCAGCGTGGGCTGTTCAAGCACTAGCCTGCGGGCAGACGTAGCATCCAGGCTGTCTTTTTCTTCCTGGGGTAAGTCACGCCATGTTTTGCTGCGCTTATTAAGCGCTTCTAATAGCGGTACGCGCTCAAGAATGTGCTCAAGTAAGCCGGCTGAAAGACCATCTTTACGCAGATCATGGGTCTTGAAAGGGATACCTTTCTCTTCAAGTACGTTGCGTGCTTTGCGGCAGGTGTCGCATGTGTTGATGATATAGAGTGTCAGCATATAACCTCCTTAAACAAGTCTACGGTGTCTAGCCGCGCTCAAGCAGTTGACGAAGTCGCTCAGCTGCTTCGAGGGTGGGCGCAAGCTCCGCCACTAATGCTAAACGTAGTCGACCCGAGCCGGGGTTATGGCCATTTTCCCCTGGGCGACCCATGAGGCTGCCAGGTAACACGCTGACGTGTTGCTCACTAAATAGCCGCTGAGTAAAGGCGATGTCATCGCCGTCGGGCACTGCTGGCCACAGGTAAAAGCTCGCTTCCGGCGTAGGGAAGTCCATTACGGGTGCCAGAACGTTGGTGACAGCGCTAAATTTTTCGCGGTAAGCGTCCCGGTTGGCACGTACGTGGGTTTCATCCTGCCAAGCGGCGATAGAGGCGTGCTGAAGCGGCAGCGACATTGCACAGCCGTGATAGGTGCGGTAGCGCTTAAACGGCGCGAGAAGGTTCGCGTCACCTGCTATAAAGCCGGAGCGTAGCCCGGGTAGGTTAGAGCGCTTAGATAGCGAATGAAACACTACGCAGCGTTGATAATCGTCGCGTCCAAGCTCTGCACAGGCTTGCAGCAGGCCGGGAGGGGGCGTGCTTTCATCCAGGTATAGCTCTGAGTAGCACTCATCGGAGGCGATGATAAAGTCGTGTTCATCGGCCAGTGCGATGAGCTCCTTGAATTCAGAAAGTGGCGTGACGGCCCCTGTGGGGTTGCCAGGTGAGCAAATGAATACCATTTGTACATCGCGCCAGGTTGCCGCGCTCACGGCCGAAAAATCAGGGCGAAAACCGTTGTCAGCCGTGCAATCCAAATAGAGCGGCTCGCCACCTGCCAGTAGTGTGGCCCCTTCATAAATTTGGTAGAAGGGATTAGGGACAGCCACCTTAGCGGGGCGCTGGCGATCCAAGGCGGCTTGCACAAAGGCAAAAATTGCTTCGCGGGTGCCGTTAACGGGGAGTACTTGCTGTTCGGCATCTAGCCCGGCAAGCGAAAAGCGTTGGATTGCCCAGTGGGCAATGGTTTCGCGTAGGGCGGGTAGGCCGTTGGTTGCCGGGTAGCGAGCCATCTCTAATTGATGGGCAACCAGCGCCTCTAACGCCCCTGCGTAAGGGGCGTGTTGAGGCTCCCCAATAGTGAGGGGAATATGTTCAAGCCCCACCGGTGGCACAAGCGCTGCCTTTAGGGCGGCTAGCTTTTCAAACGGATAGGGGTGCAGAAGGTTTAGATCAGGATTCATGGCATGTCCGTTGATAGCCTAAAGGCGGTGCTGGATGTCTGTAAAAACGGCCAACTAAACCGCCGATTATAGGCAACCCCTGGTGCCACCTCAAACTTAACCACCAAGGCGTCGCTCATTTAAGCGCTTACACGCCTAATACTTCGATAAGCCGTTCGCGAAGCTGCTGTTGCCGTTCTGGATCAGTGAGCGGCTCGCCCGCTTTCGTGGTGATAAAGAAAACGTCTTCAACCCGTTCCCCCAGCGTGGCAATTTTCGCAGCCGATAAGGCAATATCCTGTTCCATAAAAATACGCCCGACACGAGCCAGCAGACCAGGGCGGTCTGGGGCAGTTAGCTCTAGCAGCGTACGTTCGTTGGCTGGGTCCTGCTCAATGACCACCTCGGTGGGTACTTTGAAGTGCTTAAGCTGGCGCGGTGTGTGGCGCGTGACGATCTCTGGATAGTCATCCGGATCGTCCAGCTCTTCGACGAGGTGCCGACGCATCTCCTCAATATGCTCAGGGTCACGGATAGGCTGGCCGTAATGATCTAGCACAATAAACGTATTTAGCGTCCAGTCGTTGTGCGAGGTGGCGATGCGGGCGTCATGGATAGATAGACCAAGCTGCTCCATGGCGGCGGCGGTCGCGGCAAATAGGTCGTCTACCGAGCGGGTATGGATAAAGACCTTGGTGCCGCCTTCGGCCATATCGGCGGTGGGTGCGCTAATTAAGACCAGCGGCAAAACAGACGGCTGGTGAGCAAGAATACCTTGGGTCTGCCAGACAATTTCGCTGGGTGCGTACTGAAGGAAATAGTCTTCGCCGAGGGACTCCCACAGTTGATCAATCTGAGCGCTGTCTACGCCGACTGTTTGCAGTAACGAGCGGGCTTCAGTACGGGTTTCGCGCACCCAGTCATCTCGGTCAGGCGGGTTTTTTAGCCCTCGTCTCAGTGCCCGCTTGGTTTCAGCATGAAGCTGGCGCAACAGCGACGCACGCCAGCCGTTCCACAGGGTGGGGTTGGTCGCATTGATATCGGCAACGGTGAGCACGTAGAGATAGTCTAAGCGGATCTCGTCGCGCACCGTTAGGGCGAAGTCGCGAATCACGTCGGGATCACTAATGTCGCGCTTCTGGGCGGTCATAGACATCAATAGGTGATGCTCCACCAGCCAGCGCAGTAAGTTAGTGTCGTGTTGGGAGACGTGGTGACGATGACAGAATTGCTCAACATCACGCGCACCAATCTCAGAATGATCGCCGCCGCGGCCCTTGCCAACATCGTGAAACAGCCCGGCAATCCACAGCAGATCCATTTTAGGCAGTTGATGAATCAGCGTGGCTGCGACGGGAAAGTCATCTTTGGCATCCGGTTTGCGAAAGCCGTGTAAAAACTTCAGTAAGCGCAGGGTGTGGGCGTCTACCGTGTAAATGTGGAATAGGTCGTGTTGCATCAACCCGACCGCGCGACCAAATTCTGGCAGATACTTGCCTAAGATGCCGTAACGGTTCATGCGCCTTAGCTGGCGAGGGACATTGCCGGGAGCCCGCAAAATGGACATGAATAGCCGCTGATGGCGAGGGTCTTCGCGGTAGTGGTCATCAATTTGATGGCGATGATCGCGGATCAGGCGAATGGTGTCGGCGCGTACCCCTTCTATTTCCGGGTGCTTTGCCATCAGCAGAAACAGTTCCAGCATGGCCGCCGGTCGCTCACGAAACAGATTACGTGAGCGCGCTTGGATGTAGCCGCCTTTGGTTTCGAAGCGCTCGTTCAGCTTAACGGTTTCCAAAGCTTCTTTGCCGCGTAGGATAACCTCATCAAAGTGCTGTAACAGCATGTCGTTAAGCCCGGCCAAGGCGGTTACATGCCGATAGTAGCGCTTCATGAACTGTTCAACTGCTAAGCGCTCAGGGGTATCCCTAAAGCCAAACATTTCGGCAATGGTACGTTGGTGATCAAACAGCAATCGATCTTCGGCGCGGCCTGTTAGCATGTGCAGGGCATAACGCACCTGCCATAAAAAGGCTTGGCCCTGGCTTAGAATGCGCAGTTCGGCATCATTCATAAAGCCATTCGCGACAATGTCAGCATAGTGCTCAGTGTCGAAATGGCGTTTAGCTACCCAGCCAATCATTTGAATATCACGTAGGCCGCCAGGGGAGCTTTTTAGGTTTGGCTCTAGGTGGTATTCCGAGTTGTTGTAGCGATAGTGGCGGGCAATTTGTTCTTGCCACTTGGCTTCGAAAAAACGGTCAGCAGGCCAAATATGCTCGGCGCTCAGGCGTTCACGCATCTTTTGGCGAAGATGTTCGGGGCCAGCAATGAGTCGCGATTCCAAGAGGTTGGTCATCACGGTGACATCAGCTTCAGCTTCCCGCTCGCAGTCATTAAGCGAGCGCACGCTATGGCCGATCTCAAGACCGATATCCCATAAGAAGGTAATGAAAGCGCTTAACGACTCGCGATAAGGGGTGTCATCATCATGCGCCAGTAGCAGCAGGAGGTCGATGTCTGAGTGCGGATGTAGCTCGCCTCGGCCGTAACCACCCACTGCCACCAGGGCAACGCCATCGTCAGGCCAGTCGTGCTGCGCCCAGGCGATGGCTAGCAGCTGATCCAGATACCACGCTCGCCCGCGGACTAGGTCGCGTATATCAGCCCCGGAACGAAACTGCTCATCCAGCTTGGCTTGTAGCTCCCGAAGCGCCGCTTTAAACGGCGCAATAGGAGAGCGTGATCCGGCGAGTTCGGTGCGAAACATAGCGAGATCGTACAGCGTGGTGTCCGGCTCGAACCGGTAGTGATGAAGAAGCATCAGCGATTTAGAAAACTGAAGTCTTCGTCGCTGCGTGCAGTCAGCACGTCAACACCGGTTTCTGTGACCAGCAACGTGTGCTCCCACTGGGCAGATAAGCTTCGATCCTTAGTGACCGCTGTCCAACCATCGCGTAGCACCTTGGTTTTATAGCCGCCTACGTTAATCATTGGTTCGATAGTAAAACACATGCCAGCTTCCAGCGGGATGTCGGCATCGGGTGCATAGCCATCATAGTGAAGAAACTGCGGATCTTCGTGGAAATCGGCGCCGATGCCGTGGCCGCAGAAGTCGCGCACTACGGAGTAGCCGTGTGCTTCAGCATGTTGCTGGATAACGCGGGCAAGTTCCGAAAGGTGTACGCCTGGCTTTACTAGCTCAATGCTTTTGTACAAGCACTCTTGAGTGATACGGCATAAGCGCTCGCCCTGGATTGTATCGCCGATGACGAACATCACGCTGGAATCACCGTGGTAGCCGTCAGTTGTTTTGACGGTGATATCCAAATTCATGATATCGCCGTTCTTCAATTTTTTGGCATCATCAGGAATGCCATGGCAGACCACGTGATTGATTGATGTACAGGTTGCTTTCGGAAAACCGTGGTAGTTCAGCGGGGCAGGTGTAGAGCCCAAATTGTTAACAATAAAATCGTGGCACAGGCGATCAATTTCACCCGTAGAGATCCCCGCCTTGATGTGGGGGGTGATCATTTCAATGACGCTGGCGGCTTGGCGCCCGGCTTCACGCATTTTCTCGATTTCAGAAGGCGTCTTGATAGGAACGTTCATGAATTCTCGATGTGGGTTCTAAAGTAAGTGGTGAACGGCAATGGTGAGCGGTAAATTAAGACCGTTACATGCGCTGTGACTTCATCTTGGTAATGATCTATGGTATAAAGCCGCGCGCTTTCCTGCAATCGCCATCCGATGCTTCTTTGTCGGTTGGTCATCTGCAGAAAGGCTATTTAAACGTAATGCAGAAATCTGTGTTACTAAACAGCAAGCCTTGAAAACACACATGCACCGGCACATGGTCCCGGGTGCCGCTGGCAGCGTCTGACGATGCCACTGGTCGGATCCATGGGGTGCGTGGAGGCCTAACCCGAGTTTCAGGAGTTTTATCATGTCTCACGTTAATATGCGTGACCTGCTGAAAGCAGGTGCTCACTTCGGTCACCAAACCAAGTACTGGAATCCGAAGATGGGTAAATTCATCTTCGGCGCGCGCAACAAGATTCATATCATCAACCTCGAGCACACTTTGCCGGCGCTGAACGAAGCGATCGACGTGGTTGAGAAGATGGCGGCATCCAACAACAAAATTTTGTTTGTTGGCACCAAGCGCAGCGCTAGCAAGATCATCAAAGAAGAAGCAAACCGCGTTAACCAGCCGTTCGTCAACCATCGCTGGTTGGGTGGTATGCTGACTAACTTCAAGACCATTCGTCAGTCCATCAAGCGTCTGCGTGATCTTGAAACCATGCGCGAAGACGGCACGTTCGAGAAGCTGACCAAGAAAGAAGTCTTGATGGCAACTCGCGAGCAAGAGAAGCTTGAGCGTTCTATCGGCGGTATCAAGAACATGGGCGGCCTTCCTGACGCGCTGTTCGTTATCGATGTTGACCACGAGCGCATCGCGATCAACGAAGCCAACAAACTGGGTATCCCGGTTATTGGTGTGGTAGATACCAACTCAAACCCAGATGGCGTTGATTACGTTATCCCGGGTAACGACGACTCCATCCGCGCTATTCAGATCTACGTGAAAGCAATTGCTGACGCGTGTGGTCGTGCAAAAGAAGGTCGTCCGGAAGAGTTTGTTGAAGTGACTGAAGAAGCCGCTTCTGCCGACACTGACGCTGCTGCCGAGTAACGGTTGCAGTGGTGCGGCGGCCAGATAAGCCGCATCATGTTTAAGAGGGGGCCTTATGCCCCCTTTTTCCCGCTTTGAGTTCGCTCAAGTGGGCCGATTATGCCGGACGCTTAATGCCGGCGAATGCTCTACAAAGTGATACGCAACGGTCATCTACCGAGCCTATACTCTGTAGCGCGTTTAACTTTCAGCTAGAACCATTTCCGAGGTGAAAACTCATGGCTGCTATCAGCGCCTCTCAGGTTAAGGAACTGCGCGAACGTACCGGTCTTGGCATGATGGAGTGTAAAAAAGCACTTACTGAAGCCGACGGTGATATCGAAGTTGCAATCGAGAACCTGCGTAAAAGCTCTGGCCTTAAAGCCGCGAAAAAAGCGGGCCGTACCGCTGCAGAAGGTGCCGTTGTTACTCGCGTAGCAGAAGACGGCAGCTACGGCGTAATGGTCGAGATCAACTCCGAAACTGATTTCGTTGCCCGTGACGACAACTTCATCGCTTTCACCAACAAGATCGCGGATGCGTTCTTTGCGGCAAAAAATGAAGACGTTGCAGCGGTAATGGCTGGCGACCTCGAGTCTACTCGTGAGCAGCTGGTACAGAAAATCGGCGAGAATATCGGTGTGCGTCGTGCCGTTGTTGTGAACGCTGTTGAAGGTGGCCTTGTAGGCGAATACGTTCACGGCGGCCGTATCGGCGTCTTGACCGTTCTGAAAGGTGGTAGCACGGAAGCTGCTAAAGACGTTGCTATGCACGTAGCAGCGATCAATCCGTCGGTTGCGCACCCCGAAGATATGCCGCAGGAAGAGCTAGACAAAGAAAAAGCGATTATTCTGGCCCAGCCGGACATGGCCGGTAAGCCTGAGCAGATCGCTGAGAAAATGGTTCAAGGCCGTCTGAAAAAGTACTTGGCCGAGAACAGTCTGACCGAACAGCCGTTCGTTAAAGACCCGAACCAATCCGTTGCCGAGTTCGTGAAAGCGGCGGGTGGCGAAGTGGTTAGCTTCACTCGCTTTGAAGTGGGCGAAGGCATCGAGAAAGAAGAAGTCGACTTTGCTAAAGAAGTTATGGAACAGGCTGGCCGTCGCTAAGGTCAGAGGTTTCAGAAAGAAGATGGCGTGCGCGCGAGCGCACGCTTTTGTGTATCCGGCCCCTGTGAAAAACAGGGGTCGTCTCGCCCGCCTGTGTTCAGGTCTGCCTCAGGAGAGATGCCATGTCACGTGAAGTTCAAGAGTCCGCCCCCGCAGTTGCTGCCAGTAAGACTGAAAAGTCGAAATCAAAATACAAACGTATTTTGCTGAAGTTGTCTGGCGAAGCGCTAATGGGTGAGCACGATTTTGGTATTGATCCGAAAGTGCTGGATCGTATGGCGTTAGAGATCGGCCAATTGGTTGGTATTGGCGTTCAGGTGGGGATCGTGATTGGTGGTGGAAACCTATTTCGTGGCGCGGCGCTTAATGAAGCCGGCATGGATCGGGTGACGGGTGACCACATGGGAATGCTGGCAACCGTGATGAATGCGCTAGCAATGCGAGATGCGCTTGAGCGTTCCAATATTCGCTCGCGGGTAATGTCAGCGATTCCCATGAGTGGTGTGGTAGAGCATTACGACCGCCGCACCGCCATCCGCTACTTAACGTCGGGAGACGTGGTGCTGTTTTCAGCGGGAACGGGTAATCCTTTCTTTACGACCGACTCTGCAGCCTGCTTACGTGGTATTGAAGTAGATGTTGACGTGGTGATCAAGGCCACCAAAGTAGACGGCGTGTACAATAAAGATCCGGTTAAACATCCCGATGCCGTGAAGTATGACCAGCTCTCTTACGACGATGCCCTAGACCAAAAATTGGGCGTTATGGATTTGACCGCAATCTGCCTGGTACGTGACCATAATATGCCGGTGCGGGTATTTGATATGAATAAGCCTGGTGCCCTGCTGAATTTGGTAGTAGGGGGCAAGGAAGGCACGCTGA
Source organism: Halomonas sp. 3A7M (assembly GCF_014897875.1). Lineage (NCBI taxonomy): Bacteria > Pseudomonadati > Pseudomonadota > Gammaproteobacteria > Oceanospirillales > Halomonadaceae > Halomonas > Halomonas sp. 3A7M. The sequence continues at coordinate 39,231 of NZ_JABUZD010000061.1, read as the reverse complement.
TAGACAGAGGGTAATATCGTGATCAATGACATCAAGAAAGATGCAGAATCTCGCATGAAGAAAAGCGTTGAAGCGCTGCACAGCAACTTCAACAAAATCCGTACGGGGCGTGCTCATCCCAGTATTCTCGACGCTGTTACCGTTGATTATTACGGTGGTCAGGTGCCGCTAAATCAAGTGGCTTCTGTTAACGTGGAAGATGCTCGTACGCTGACAGTGGCGCCTTGGGAGCAGGGCATGGTGCCCAAGATTGAAAAGGCAATTATGACCTCTGATCTGGGGCTCAATCCTGCCAGCGCCGGCAATGTCATTCGCGTGCCGATGCCGATGTTGACCGAAGAAACGCGCAAAGGTTACATCAAGCAGGCGCGTAGCGAAGCTGAACATGCGCGCGTGGCGGTGCGTAACGTACGTCGTGATGCCAACGGTGATTTTAAGTCTTTGTTGAAGGATAAAGAAATTACTGAAGACGATCAGCGCCAGGGTGAAGACGAAATCCAGAAGTTGACGGATAAGTATATTGCTGAGGTCGATAAAGCGCTTGCCGCAAAAGAACAAGATCTCATGCAGGTATAGTTATTAGTCTAAAAATAGCTACCTGCTTTCAATCAACCACGGGGGGCTTGGCTGCCCGTGGGTCATCGCTTGGCTTTACTATGACTGATCTTTGGTGCGAGAACCCATGACGTCTCCGCAGCTTCCCCAAGCGCAGCAGGATGGCGCGACGCCTTCTCGGTCCGAGGAGGCGCCGCCAGCCCATGTTGCTATTATTATGGATGGTAATAACCGCTGGGCGCGGGCACGTGGGCTTTCCGGAGTGCGCGGTCACCGAGCCGGTGTCGAAGCCGTTCGAGCGGTTATTGAACGCGCTGCGCAGCGCGGCGTTCAGACACTGAGTCTTTTTGCTTTTTCAAGTGAAAACTGGAAGCGCCCAGCGGCTGAGGTGAATGCCTTGATGGAGCTTTTTTTGATGGCGCTTAAGCGCGAGGTCAAAAAGCTCCATGAGCGTAATATTCGCCTGTCAATTATTGGCGAACAGCGTGGTTTTTCCCATGCGATCCAAAAGCATATTCAGCGTGCCGAGTCGTTAACCGCAGAGAATACCGGTATGCATCTGGTGATTGCGGCCAACTACGGTGGTCAATGGGACCTTGCGCGAGCGGCTAGACAGTTGGCGGAGCAAGTCGCCGCAGGTGAGTTAGCGGCTTCCGATATTGATGAGGCGCGTCTTGATGCGGCGATGAATACGCACAATGTACCGCCGGTAGATTTATGCATCCGCACCAGCGGAGAGCAGCGGCTATCTAACTTTATGTTATGGCAGTTAGCTTACGCAGAACTGCATTTTTCGCCACTGCTCTGGCCAGATTTTAACGGGGCGGCACTTGATGAGGCGCTTGACGATTTTTGCCTACGTCGCCGTCGTTTTGGTATGACCGACGCACAAATAGAGGCGCAAGGTGCTTAAACAGCGGATGATTACAGCAGCTTGGTTAGCGCCCCTGACGCTGACTGGCTTGTTCGGACTACAAGGTGGAGCCTTTGCACTGTTTACAGCGCTAATTGTGCTGCTAGGTGCTTGGGAGTGGACCAACTTGGCCGGTGTCGCCCGTCAGGGAGCGCGAATTGCCCTGGTAGCTGTTATGGCAGTGTTAATGCTGGCAATGTGGCTAGGTGGAGCAGCGTTTGCCGCTTGGCCGCTTTGGCTGGCTGCTGTGGGGTGGGGGATTAATCTTTATTGGGTGACCCACTACCCTGATACTGCCAACCAATGGCAAGCCACTTCTCGGCGGTTGCTCATGGGTGTGTGGGTGCTGCTGCCGTGCTGGGTAGGATTCAATGTGCTCCGCGATAGTGGCGCTGTATGGCTGCTGTTTGTGCTGTTGTTAGTCTGGACCGCTGATATTGGCGCCTACTTTGCTGGCAGGCGTTGGGGAAAAAATAAGCTTGCTCCAAAAGTGAGCCCAGGTAAGTCCTGGGAAGGTGTTTATGGCGGCCTTGCGGCCACGCTATTGCTAGCAATTGTGTTCGCTGTGTGGCAGCCCATTAACCTTATAGGCGGTGTCGCACTGGTAGTGATTACCGGTTTAGTGACGCTGGTTTCAGTGCTTGGTGACCTTCTCGAAAGTATGCTTAAACGCTATCGGGGCATCAAAGATTCAAGTCAGCTCTTGCCAGGCCATGGCGGTGTACTGGATCGTATTGATAGCCTGACGGCAGCAGTGCCTATTTTTGCGCTGTTCTATTTGCAGGTGATCCATCTCCAGGTGAGCGCCCTATGAGCCAACCAGCTGTTCAGCGTATTACAGTGCTTGGTTCAACAGGCTCAATTGGTAAAAGCACCCTTGATGTCATTGCTCAATATCCAGACCGCTATCGCGTTTATGCCTTAACGGCCCATACCTCAAAAGAAGTGCTCTTAGCGCAATGCCGCTTTCATCACCCAGAAGTCGCTGTATTACATGACCCTGAGGATGCGGCCTGGTTGCAGCAAGCACTTTTAACGTCAGGGCTCTCTACTAAGGTTCTTTCAGGAGCTATGGCGCTTTGCCAGGTGGCGCGAGAAAGGCAAGTGGATACCGTGATGGCCGCTATTGTTGGCGCAGCGGGCCTGTTACCTGCGCTAGCAGCTGCCGAGTCAGGTAAGCGCGTACTGTTGGCCAATAAAGAAGCTCTAGTGATGAGTGGCGCGCTGTTTATGGACGCTGTTGCGCGCTCAGGTGCAACCTTATTGCCGATTGATTCCGAACATAATGCTATTTACCAATGTCTACCTACCGAGCATAGAGGTGGACTGCGTCAGCACGGTGTTCGCCAGCTGCTGCTCACCGCCTCTGGCGGCCCTTTTCGTGGCTGGCAGGCAGAAGATATCGCTAAGGTGACCCCTGAGCAGGCTTGTCATCATCCTAACTGGTCAATGGGGCGCAAAATCTCCGTCGATAGCGCGACGTTGATGAATAAAGGCTTAGAGCTTATTGAAGCGTGCTGGCTATTTGATGCAACGCCTGATCAGATACAGGTAGTGGTTCATCCGCAAAGCGTTATTCACTCGATGGTTGCCTATGATGATGGCTCGGTGATTGCGCAGCTGGGTAATCCTGATATGCGTACGCCTATTGCTTATGGATTGGCATGGCCGGAACGGATTGATGCGGGTGTTGAGACGCTGGATCTTTTTCAGGTGGCGCGTCTGGATTTCGAAGCCCCCGATGAAGCGCTTTTCCCCTGCTTGTCGCTCGCCCGTGATGCTATGCACAAGGGCGGCGCTGCACCGGCGATTTTGAATGCGGCGAATGAGGTCGCCGTGGAGGCTTTTCTGGAAGGACAGCTTGGCTTCAGCGCGATTGCTGACGTAGTGGCAAAAGTGATGGCTCTACCGTTTGAAGGGCGTGCCGACACGCTTGAGCGGATATTATCTGCAGATCAGTGGGCACGGGAGCAGGCGGCGCTAATAGTATGCCAGTAGTTCGCTTAGCATCAGCCATCGTTGATCAGCGAGTCGTGTAAAGGAGCGAAGAGTGAGCCTGATACAGAACATATTAGCGGTGATCGTGGTACTGGGGTTGTTGGTAACCTTTCACGAGTTTGGCCATTTTTGGGTGGCGCGGCGCTGCGGTGTAAAGGTGCTACGTTTCTCAGTCGGCTTTGGTAAGCCGCTATGGTCGACCGTTGATCGTCACGGCACAGAGTTCGCGGTGGCGGCCATACCGCTAGGCGGCTACGTAAAAATGCTCGACGAGCGCGAAGCGCCTGTACCTGAAGAGCAATTAGATCAGGCGTTTAACCGCAAGACCGTATGGCAGCGTATCGCTATTGTTGCCGCTGGCCCGATTGCAAATTTTTTACTTGCGATTGTAGCTTACTGGGCGCTATTCGTTGCAGGCACTACAACCGTTGCTCCTATTGTTGGCGATGTTGCTCCTAACTCTCCTGCGGCAGAGGCAGGGCTTTCTCACGGCGCAGAAATTACCTCTATCCAGGGAGATGCTATGCGCTCCTGGGAAGAGATTAATTTAAAGCTTGTCTCTATGATCGGGTTTAATGGCGACCTGGTGCTTGAGGCACAGCCTGAAGGGTCCAATGCCTCTCGGGTTTATCAGCTTCCTGTTGCCAACTACATGGTTCGCCAGGACCCGCCCCAGCCAATGCAGAGTTTGGGCATTACACCTTGGCGCCCGAACGTACCCGCAGTGCTAGGCCAAGTGATTGATGGCCAGGCGGCTGCACAAGCTGGCCTGCGAGCGGGTGATCGTATTGTGTCTCTGGATGGCGAGCCAATTGACGACTGGATGCAGTTTGTCTCGGTTATTCGTGAGAATGCAGGCCAAACCTTAGAGGTGGGTTACCAGCGTGGTGATGAGCAGGGTAGCCTTTCCTTAACCCCTGGACGTAATACGCTGGAGAGTGGCGTCGAGGTTGGGTACATTGGTGCCGGAGCGCAGCAGGTAACATGGCCTGAAGAGTTTCAACGTGAAATTCGTTACGGGCCTGTAGAAGCGGTAGGTCAAGCGTTATCACGTACAGGTGAGATGACGCTGCTGACAGTAGATGCTATCCGTAAGATGCTGGTGGGGCTTATTTCACCGTCGAACCTTTCGGGGCCGATTACCATCGCGCAGATATCAGGTGACTCTGCTCGTGCGGGGATGGAAGCGTTCGTAGGCTTTCTAGCGTATCTTTCTATCAGCCTTGGCGTGCTTAATCTACTGCCAATACCCGTGCTCGATGGTGGGCATTTACTTTATTATTTTATAGAGGTCGTGCGTGGGCGGCCGGTCTCTGAGCAAACGCAAGCAGTAGGGTTGCGTATTGGGCTTGCCATGGTAGGCACCCTAATGTTGATGGCTCTCTATTTTGATCTGATGCGCCTGTGGTAATGACGCGTGTAGGGCGCTGGATGCCTTGTCATCTGCCTGCACAAATGTATATGGTGCCTATCTGGAATGATGGGCAGACCAACGCGAGCGAACTGACTGCATGAAAATCAAGACCCTTGGAATGGCGGCATTGTTGTTGGTAGGTACCAGCACTGCCCAAGCACAATCCTTTGATGTTTCCGACATTCGTGTGGAAGGACTGCAGCGGGTATCTGCCGCCTCGGTCTTTAATGCGTTTCCCGTCAATGCCAATGATCGCGTTAGCGAACAGCAGCTTGCTGCCGCTGCGCGAGATTTGTTTGCCACAGGTTTGTTTGAAGATGTTTCCCTCGCGCGCGAAGGAGATGTGTTGATTATCCAGGTGGTTGAGCGCCCGACGATCGCGCGCTTGAACATCGAAGGGAATCAGCAGATTTCTGATGAGGATCTGCGCAACGGTCTGCGCGAATCAGGTCTTTCTGAGGGGCAGGTGCTCCAACTTTCCACGTTGGAAGAGATTCAGCGTGAGCTTGAAGGGGTTTATCAAGCTCAGGGGCGCTACAGCGCCGGTATCGATGTTGAAGTTGACGAAATTGATGAAGGCCGTGTTCAGGTTAATATCAATGTTAACGAAGGTGAAGTCGCTAAAATCCGCCAGATCAACATCGTGGGCAATGAAGCGTTCGACGATGACACGCTGCGCGACGTATTTGAGCTAAATGATCGGCCAGGGCGTGTTTTTGGTTGGTTCTCTAAAGATGAGTATTCCCGCGAAGCGTTGGCAGGGGACATTGAGCGGTTACGCTCCTTTTACTTGGATCGTGGTTACGTCAATTTTGATGTCACCTCAACACAGGTTTCCATTGGTCCTGAAAAGTCAGAGATCTTCATCACGTTAAATATTGATGAGGGCAACCAGTTCCAAGTAGGCGACATTCGTTTTGCAGGTGACCTGCAAATTAGCGAAAACGAAGCGAACGAGCTACTGACTATTAACCGTGGTGATACGTTCTCTCGTGGGGATCTCAACGCGTCTACCGAGGCGCTTCGTCAGCGTCTTGGGGCGGAAGGCTTTGCGTTTGCTGAAGTTCAAGGTATCCCTGAAATGGCCGGTGATGGTGAAACGGTTGATTTAGTGATCGCGGTCAACCCTGGTCAGCGAACTTATGTACGTCGTATTGAGTTTTACGGCAATACCACAACGCAAGACGAAGTATTGCGTCGAGAAATGATCCAGTTAGAGGGGGCGCCTGCCTCGACTGAGTCGATTACTCAGTCGCGTCAACGCTTGGAGCGTCTTGGCTTTTTCAGCCAGGTAGAGGTTGATACGCAACCGGTTCCGGGGCAGCCCGACTTGCTAGACGTAACGTATAACGTCGAAGAGCAACCGTCTGGCTCGGTATCTGCCAGTGTCGGCTTCTCGCAAAGTGCAGGGGTAATTTATGGTGTCGGTTTGGCGCAAAATAACTTCCTAGGTACCGGTAACCGCGTCAACGTAGGTGCGCAACGTAGTGATACGTTTACCAGCGTTAACTTTGCATTTACGGATCCCTACTGGACACTGGATGGTATTTCGCGCGGTTATAACCTGTTTTATCGGGAAACGGATTACGGCGACTCCGATATTTCGACGTTCTCCACCGATGCTTACGGTGCTGGTATTAACTTCGGTTACCCCATCAGCGAGCTTTCCCGTCTGAACTTTGGCGCCAGTATTGAAGAACTCACGATTAAAACCTATGACGACTCTGCCTCAGAAATCATTCGTTACGTCGAAGATCAAGGCGATGACGCACAAAGCCTGAAGCTAACGGCAAGCTGGACACGTAATAACTTGAACCGTGGCATTATGCCAACAGCGGGTAACTATCAGCGTGTCTCGCTAGAAACAGGTGTCCCTGGTAGTGATGCGGAATACTACAAGCTGCGTGCTCGTGCCCAGCAGCTGTTCCCGATCAACGATGACCAGACTTGGGCGTTGAAGTTTACCGGTAATCTAGGCTATGCCGACACGCTGGGTAGCAATGATCCTTATCCGTTCTATGAGAACTTTTATGCGGGTGGCTTAGGTTCAGTGCGTGGTTTTACATCGAATACCCTGGGACAGCGTACAACACCGACTCGAGATGGCGGACGTGACCGTACGTTGGGCGGTAATATCTTGGTAGAAGGGTCGGCAGAAGTGCTCTTCCCAATGCCCTTTGTGGAAGACCAGCGTGCGATTCAACCGTCGCTCTTCCTCGACGCGGGTAATACCTTCTTGAGTTCTTGCTATGATGTGCAGGAAGCAGATATTGGGCGCCAGCAATGTAGTTCTGGAGTCGACCTGGGTGACTTGCGTTACAGCGTTGGTATCGGCCTTTCGTGGCTAACGCCGGTAGGCCCGTTGACCTTCAGCGTTGCAGAACCGTTAAGCGATAAAAGCGGTGACGATACCCAGTTCTTCCAGTTCTCGCTGGGCCAAACGTTCTAACATGGTGGGATACGTTGGTACCTACCTAATAAAAAGGAGTTAACACGATGCGTAAACTGACAGCAGCTGTGTGCCTATTTGGCGCCATGACGCTTCCCGCCTACGCCATTGCCGCTGAAGTGGCAGTGCTTGATTGGCGTGCTGCGTTGATGAATACACAGTCGGCTCAGTCATCGTTGAGCCAACTGGAAGGCCAAATCGGTAACCAGCAGCGCGAGGCTCAAGCGTTAGGAGAAGAGCTTCAACGCATACAAGAGCGTTTACAGCGTGAAGGTGAGACAATGTCTCAGTCTCAGCGAGATCCGCTAATTGCTGAACTTCAGCAGAAGGGTAGCCGCTTTGAGCAGCTGCGCCGTGAAGTGCTCCAAGCGCAGCAAGCGTCTGAGCAGCGGTTCCTTGAAGGCGCTGAGCCCAAGCTGGAACAAGCGGTAGAGCAGGTGTTAGAGCGTCACAACATTGATGTTCTGGTAGAGCCTCAAGGGGTGTTGCACTCATCAACTGACCTGCCTAATGTGACTAATGAGGTCACACAGATTTTTGATTCGCTAAACTAATTTTAGGACTGTTGGTGCGGCTAGTCCGCACCCATGTTTCTCTGGGCTCCCATGACGCACGCTCCTCATCACCTTACCCTTGCGCAGATTGCACGTCACTTGGACGTCGATTTTGAAGGCGACGCCGAACAGCCGATTCGGGGTCTCGCAACGCTTAAAGAGGCAGCGCCTGATCAAGTCGCATTTCTCGCTAATCGTGCGTATTTAAAAGATCTAGCAACCACAAAAGCAGCGGCAGTGTTGCTTCATCCTGAGCATGGCAAGAATTGCCCTGTTCCGCGTTTAGAGATGGCGAATCCTTATTTAGGTTACGCAAAGCTTTCCCAGCTATTCGATCCGTTACCTGCTCGGGATGTGACTGGTATTCACCCCACAGCGGTTGTAGCGGATGACGCTATGTTGGGCAACGGTGTGTCTGTTCAAGCGCATGCGGTGATTGAAGCCGGCGTCGTGTTAGGTGAGCGTGTGGTTGTTGGTGCTGGCAGTGTGATTGGTGCCGATAGCGTGATTGGCGACGATACGCGGCTACACGCCAACGTTACTGTTTGCCACGGTGTTGTTGTGGGCAAGCGAGTGATTTTGCAAAGCGGCTGTGTGATCGGTGGTGATGGTTTCGGCTTTGCCCATGACGGGGCCGGATGGCACAAAATCGCTCAATTAGGCGGGGTTGTGCTAGGCGATGATGTTGAAGTCGGTAGCTGCTCAAGCATTGACCGTGGCGCGTTGGGAGACACTGTCATTGGCAACGATGTAAAAATCGATAGCCAGGTACAGATTGCGCATAACGTGATCATTGGTGATCACAGCGCATTAGCGGGATGTGTTGGCATTGCTGGCTCCACGACAGTGGGTAAGCACTGTATGCTCGGAGGGGGCGTTGGACTGTCCGGACACCTTTCTATTTGTGACGGTGTGCAGGTAACGGGGATGAGTCTAGTGACCAATTCGATTCATGAACCAGGTGTCTATTCATCGGGTACTGGTGCCATGAATAATACCCAATGGCGCAAGAATGCGGTGCGATTTAAACAGCTAGATGAAATAGCCAAGCGTTTATCTCGTTTAGAGAAAAGCCATCGCAGCAAGTAGAGTTTTGGCAGCAATATAGCTACAGCTAGCTTGAGGCTGCATAGCAGCAGGTTATAATTCACTGCTTTTTAACCAGCAACTTTGCTGGTGCGTGCCTGATATGATTCGGGCCTTTTGTCATTTTAGAGGTCGTTACGATGGTTATGGATATTAACGAAATTCGCGAATACTTGCCTCATCGCTACCCGTTTTTGCTGGTGGACCGAGTAACGCAATTAACCGTGGGTGAATCCATCGTTGCGTACAAAAATGTCAGTATTAATGAACCGTTTTTTAATGGCCATTTCCCGCACCATCCCATTATGCCAGGTGTTTTAGTCTTAGAGGCGCTGGCTCAGGTGTGCGGTATTTTAGGCTTTAAAACGGTCAATAAGCTGCCCGCTGACGGCTATGTGTACTATCTAGTAGGAAGCGATAATGTGCGCTTCAAGCGCCCTGTTATGCCGGGGGACCAGTTAGTCCTGGAAGCCAATGTCATCCGTGGGAAACGTGGTATTTGGAAGTTCGCCTGCCGTGCCACGGTTGATGGTGAATTAGCCTGCGAGGCGGAAATTATTTGTGCTGAGAGGAAGGTCGCTTGATACATCCTACTGCACTGGTTGATCCCAAAGCGCAGCTTGCTGACGACGTTGAGGTTGGCCCGTTTAGTGTTATTGGGCCAGACGTCACGATTGGCGCTGGCTCTGTGATAGGCCCCCATGTGGTGATTAAAGGGCCTACCGTTCTCGGTGAACGTACGCGAATTTTTCAGTTTGCTTCGGTAGGAGAAGACTGCCAAGACAAAAAATACGCCGGCGAGCCAACGCGCTTGGTAATGGGGGATGATAACGTTGTTCGTGAAGGCGTTACTCTCCACCGTGGTACCGTGCAGGATCGCGGCGAAACCACTATTGGCTCGCGTAACCTATTCATGGCGTATGTTCATGTCGGTCATGACTGTGTGATTGGCAACGACTGTATCCTAGCTAACCAAGTCACTTTGGCAGGTCATGTTGTTCTCGGTGATCACGCTATTTTGGGTGGCCTTGCGGCTGTTCACCAGTTTTGTCACTTTGGTGAACATGCGATGGCCGGAGGCGGGTCGATTATTACCAAAGACACGCCCGCCTATGTGATGATCAATGGCAACCCTGCTGAAGCGCGAGGCCTTAATCTTGTTGGCTTGAAGCGCCGTGGCTTTAGTCGAGACGCGATCAATGCATTAAGCAGTGCCTACAAACTGGTATACCGCCAGGGCTTAACTGTCGAGCAGGCGGTTAGCGAAATGCGCAGCCGATTCGACCTGCCCGAAGTCACCACGTTTGCCGACTCTATTGAGCGGTCAACGCGCGGTATCGTCCGCTAATGACATTGATGTCTAGCCGACATCAACGATGGATTCAAATGCCACTACTTCTCCCGTCATCATGACACTTCAGCGCGTCTACATTGTTGCAGGCGAACTCTCCGGGGATATCCTTGGGGCAGGGTTGATGCACGAGCTGAAGCTGCGCCACCCCAACATTGAGTTTCGTGGGCTGGGCGGGCCTCGCATGGAAGCGCAGGGTCTGACGAGCCGCTTTCCCCTTGAAACATTATCGGTGATGGGGCTTGTTGAAGTCATCAAGCACTTGCCAGAGCTCATTCGCGTGCGCCGGATTCTGCGTGAAGAAGCGCTCGCCTGGCAGCCGGATATTATGATTGGCATTGACGCGCCTGACTTCAATATTGGTCTTGAAAAACAGCTGCGTGCCGCCGGATTAAAGACAGCTCACTATGTCAGCCCTTCGGTATGGGCATGGCGGCAAGGGCGGGTGAAAAAGATCGCCAAGGCGGTTGATGGCATGCTGACGCTACTGCCGTTTGAGGCTGACTTTTACCATCAGCACCAGGTGCCGGTCGCCTTTGTTGGTCATCCATTAGCGGATGAATTACCGCTTGAGAATGATCGCCAAGCGGCTCGCCAGATACTCGCATTGCCTGCTCAAGCCCCTGTTCTGGCAATACTGCCTGGTTCGCGGGGTAATGAAATACGCTTTCTTGGTGATACGTTTTTACGCGCTGCTGAGCTGCTCTGTCAGCGTAATGAATCACTGCATGTGGTCATTCCCGCAGCGACCCGCCAGCGTTATCAAGAAATTACCCAGCTCCTGGCAAACTACCCCACGTTAAGCGAGCGTGTCATGCTCTTGGAAGGGCAGGCTCGCGAGGCGATGGTAGCCAGCGATGCTGTGTTGCTGGCCTCGGGCACCGCCGCGCTAGAAGCCATGCTATGTCATCGGTCAATGCTGGTGGCTTATAAAATGGCGCCGATAACTCATTGGCTGGCAAAGCGCTTGGTGAAAACAGCATGGATTTCACTACCCAATTTGATTGCTCAAGAGGGCGTTGTGCCCGAGCTGATCCAGGACGCCGCCTCACCAGAAACGATCGCTGATCGGCTCGACGAAATGCTTAATAATGCCCAAGCACGTAACGCCCTGGAGGCACGCTTTGCCGATATGCATCGTGCGTTACAGCGCAATGCCAGCCAACGAGCGGCACAAGCAATTACCTCTCTGGCGGCGGGCCAGCCATTGGCTAGCGACGAAATAGTTTCCTACGAAGAGGGTCATCATGGCCGTTAAGCCGACTGATTATCCCCCCTTAGTGATCGACTATCGTGGTGACTTCTTAGCGGGCGTTGACGAAGTTGGGCGTGGGCCTCTGATTGGCAGTGTTGTGGCATCGGCGGTGATTCTTGATCTTAGTCGCCCTATTGAGGGGCTGACGGATTCAAAAAAGCTCACTGCTAAAAAACGCGAAGCGCTGGATGTGCTGATTCGCGAACGTGCGTTAGCGTTTGCTGTGGCCGAGGCCAGTGCTGCTGAGGTTGATCAGCTAAATATCTACCATGCCACTCATCTTGCTATGCGGCGTGCCATTGATGCTTTAACACCCGTGGCTGAATATTTATTGGTCGATGGTAATCGGTTGCCTGGGCACGAGCTTCCTGGGCAAGCGGTGGTAAAAGGCGATGCCCGTCATCCTGCGATCGCCGCTGCGTCAATTTTAGCCAAGGTGGCCAGAGATGCTCAGATGGCTGAGCTTGATCTGCGCTATCCTGATTATGGCTTTGCCCGCCATAAAGGTTATCCAACGAAAGAACATTTAGCGGCACTGTCTGCCCACGGGCCGCTTGCCGAACACCGCCGGAGCTTTGCGCCGGTTCAGCGTCAGTTAGCGCTGCTGTAAGCATTTTCTATTTATCTAGCTTTGTTGCTGAGAGTCCCATGACGGTTCCGTTTGTTCATCTACGTTTGCACAGTGAATACTCCCTGGTTGATGGCTTGGTAAAACTCAAGTCACTGGTCAGTACCACCGCTGAGCGCGGGATGCCGGCTCTGGCCTTAACCGATGAAGCTAACTTGTTTGGTTTGGTTAAGTTCTACAAAGCGGCGCAGGGCGCTGGCCTGAAGCCCATCATCGGTAGCGACTTATGGTTGTACAACCCCCATGATGAGGCCCATCCGTATCGCATTACGCTGCTGGCGATGAACGATGTGGGTTACCGCAATCTCACTGAATTGATTTCTAAAGGGTGGACCGATGGCCAGCGCCAAGGGCGAGCCATTCTGGACAAACAGTGGGTGCTAGCGCAAAGCGAAGGACTGATTGCGCTATCAGGCGGGCGTGAAGGCGAGATAGGTCGTCACTTGCTGTCTGATCATGAGCGCGAAGCCCGAGAGCTGTTGGAAGAGTGGCAGCGCGCCTTTCCAGACCGTTTTTATTTGGAGTTAATCCGTACCGGGCGGCCACTTGAAGAAGACTGCGTTCACGCGAGTGTGAAGCTTGCGATTGAGTCGAATACCCCAGTGGTAGCGACCAATGACGTGCGCTTTTTAGAGCGGGAGGACTTTTGGGCGCACGAAACCCGCGTTGCCATCGGTGAAGGCAAGGCCTTGGATGATCCGCGCCGTGAACGACGCTACACCGAAGAGCAGTACCTAAAAAGTCCTGAGGAGATGGCAGCACTGTTTGCTGATATTCCTGAGGCGCTTGAGAACAGCGTTATGATCGCCGAGCGGTGTAGCGTTGATGTACGGTTGGGCGAAATTTTCCTACCTGAGTTCGAAATTCCCGAAGGGATGACGCAGGATGAGTTTTTCCGCAAAGTCTCCCATGACGGCCTCACTGAACGGTTAGATTTTCTGTTCCCTGTTGAACAGTACCCCCGCGATAGCGATTCATATCGCGAGATTGATCAACGTTACCGTGACAGGCTTGAGTTTGAGCTGAACGTTATTATCCAGATGGGGTTTCCTGGTTACTTCCTGATCGTGATGGACTTTATCCAGTGGGCCAAGGATAACAACGTGCCAGTCGGCCCAGGGCGTGGTTCCGGTGCGGGCTCATTAGTGGCTTACGCGCAAAAAATTACCGATCTTGATCCCATTGGCTACGATCTGCTGTTCGAACGCTTTCTTAATCCTGAGCGTGTCTCCATGCCCGACTTTGACGTCGACTTTTGCATGGAAAAGCGCGACAAAGTGATTGAATATGTAGCTAATCGTTACGGCCGCAATGCGGTATCTCAGATTGTCACCTTTGGCACCATGGCTGCAAAAGCGGTGGTGCGCGACGTGGCGCGCGCTCAGGGGCGGCCTTACTCCTTAGGCGATAAGCTCTCTAAGCTGATCCCCTTTGAAGTGGGTATGACGCTTGCCAAAGCGATAGAGCAAGAACCGGCACTGAAAGAGTTTATCGGCAACGACGACGAAGCCGAAGAGATCTGGGAAATGGCCCTCAAGCTAGAGGGCACCACCCGGGGTACCGGTAAGCACGCGGGGGGCGTCGTCATTGCGCCCACCAAACTGACCGATTTCTCGCCGCTGCTGTGCGATGAAGATGGCTCTGGCCTGGTGGTGCAGTTCGATAAAAACGACATCGAAGACGCTGGGCTAGTAAAGTTCGACTTTTTGGGCTTGCGGACGCTGACGATTATCGACTGGGCGCTGGAAATGGTCGATAAAGTGCGGGGGGTAAACGGTCAAGCGCCACTTAACATCGACGCTATCCCGCTGGACGACAGCAAAACGTTTGAGATGCTTAAACGCGCGGAAACCACCGCCGTTTTCCAGTTGGAATCTCGTGGTATGAAGGAGCTGATTAAGCGCCTGCTGCCAGACTCCCTCGACGATATGATCGCTCTGGTGGCGCTATTCCGCCCAGGCCCGCTGCAGTCCGGCATGGTTGATGACTTTATCAATCGTAAGCACGGCCGTGCCGAAGTCTCTTACCCCCACCCAGATTATCAGCATGACCTGTTAAAGCCGGTACTCAGCCCGACATACGGCATTATTTTGTACCAAGAGCAGGTCATGCAGATTGCTCAGGTAATGGCCGGCTATTCACTGGGGCAGGCAGACATGCTGCGCCGCGCCATGGGTAAGAAAAAGCCCGAAGAGATGGCCAAGCAGCGTTCAGGCTTTATGGAAGGCTGTGCCGCCAACGGTATCGATAAAGACCTTGCTGGCAATATCTTTGATCTTGTTGAGAAATTCGCCGGTTATGGTTTTAACAAATCGCACTCTGCCGCTTACGCCTTGGTGTCTTATCAAACCGCCTGGTTGAAAGCGCACTATCCTGGCCCGTTTATGGCCGCCGTTATGTCAACGGAAATGGATAACCTGGACAAGGTAGTGCCGCTAATTGAGGAGTGCCGCCACCTCAAGCTTACCGTCACACCGCCGGATGTTAATGTCGGTGGCTACAAGTTCACCGTTGATACGGAAGGGCGCGTGGTTTACGGCCTGGGTGCCATTCGCGGTGTCGGTGAAGGCCCAATTGGTGCGATTGTTGAAGCCCGTAGCACCGATGGTCCATTTAAAGATCTGTTCGATTTTTGTCGCCGCCTTGATCCAAAACGGATGAACAAGCGAACGCTGGAAGCGCTGATTCGCTCTGGCGCACTGGATAATCTTGGCCCTAACCGGGCGGTGCTTTCCGCCGCGATGGAAGACGCCTTGAAAGCGGCTGCTCAAAACCATGCCAACCAAAATCTGGGTATGCTGGATATGTTTGGCGATGCGTTTACTGCGGAAGAGGAAGAAACGGACCCTTACGCTGAGTATCAGAGCGCCCGTGAATGGACAGATCGTGAGCGCCTTTCTGGTGAAAAAGATACGCTGGGTCTCTATCTGACCGGCCATCCCATTGATGAATATGAGCGTGAGCTAAAGCGCTTTGTCTCTACTCGCATTAGTGATTTGAAGGCCTCTCGTGAGCCGCAGCGGGTGGCTGGCTTAGTGGTAGCCATGCGCACTATGAAGTCCAAGCGTGGCGATACCATGGCGTTTATCACGCTGGATGATCGCACCGGGCGTATCGAAGCTTCCCTGTTTGGCGAACTATTTGAGCAACTGCGGGGCCAAATCGAATCTGACCAAGTGATTATCGTTGAAGGCGAAGTATCCAACGATGACTTCTCCGGCGGTTTGCGTTTGCGGGGTAAAGACGTTACGCCGATGGTGACCGCACGGATTCGCTATGGCGAAGCGGTAGAACTTGCATTGGATGCTGAACAGATCAACGGGCGTTTAGTCGATAGCCTGCGTGAGAGTCTTACGCCATACCGCGATACCGGCGGGTTGCCGGTGCGGCTGCAGTATCGCCACTCAGCAGCGGTTGGCTGGCTGGCGCTGGCCGATGAATGGAAAGTAGCTCCCAGCGACGACTTGTTGTTGGCCCTTCGTGATGTGCAGGGGCAGGTTGGCGTTCAGCTACGCTACCGCTAACAAACGCTATAAACATGCGCGTGCCACCGTCAAATTGAGTGCTAAATGGCGGTGCAGCACGCTAATTGAAAGGGTACTGCCTTGCGTGGCAGGTTCAGGGTGCGATAATGCCCCCATACATGCCCGTTTCGACAAGGCTTCTTTTTTTATAGGCAGCTTACAGGCAGAGCCGATGAATCCTAACTATCTCGATTTTGAACAGCCCATTGCCGAGCTTCAGGCAAAAATTGAGGAGCTGCGTTTGGTCAGCTCCGATAGCCAGGTTAATCTCTCCGATGAGATATCTCGGCTGGAAGAAAAAAGCCGTAAGTTAACCGAATCGATCTTCAAAGATTTAACCCCCTGGCAGGTTTCCCAAATATCTCGCCATCCGCAGCGCCCTTATACGCTGGATTATCTTGAGCATATTTTTACTGACTTTGATGAGCTTCACGGCGACCGCAACTTTGCCGATGATGCAGCCCTTGTCGGAGGCGTTGCGCGTTTGAATGATCAGCCGGTGATGGTCATTGGGCATCAAAAAGGACGCGATGTTAAAGAGAAAGTACGTCGCAACTTTGGCATGCCGCGCCCAGAAGGCTACCGTAAAGCCTGCCGCCTAATGGAAATGGCCGAACGCTTTAAAATGCCCATCCTAACCTTTATCGATACGCCTGGGGCTTACCCAGGGATCGATGCGGAAGAGCGCGGGCAATCGGAAGCCATTGCGTATAATTTGGCGGTGATGTCACGCCTGAAAACACCGATTATCTCCACCGTAGTGGGGGAAGGTGGTTCTGGTGGCGCGCTGGCGATTGGTGTGTGCGACGAGCTGCATATGCTGCAGTACTCCACCTATTCGGTTATTTCTCCGGAAGGTTGTGCGTCTATTCTTTGGAAGAGCGCTGAAAAAGCATCTGACGCCGCTCAAGCCATGGGGATCACTGCTGAGCGCCTCAAAGAGCTTGGCTTTGTTGATGAGCTAATTAAAGAGCCGCTGGGTGGTGCTCATCGCCATCCACTGACGACGGCTGAGCGCGTTAAAGAGGCTTTGGCTAATAGTCTGGAGCGTCTGCAAAGCTTTGATAGCGATGCGCTACTAGAGCGCCGCTATAAACGGTTGATGAGCTATGGCGCCCCAGCCGCTTAAGCCGCTGTTACGTTTACTGAATGACGCCCTGGCGGAGACCCCGCCGGGGCGTACTATTTGGGTCGCGCTTTCCGGTGGGCTAGACTCTTCGCTGCTGCTAACGTTGGCCGCTCAGGTTTGCCGGGACGCACGTCGTCCGCTGCGGGCGATGCATATTAACCATGGCCTACAGGCGGCAGCCAGCGCCTTTGAAGCGCATTGTCAAACGCTGTGCGATACGCTTGGTGTATCACTAGTGACGGCCAACGTTGCTGTGGACGCTCAGGGCGAGGGCATCGAGGGGGCGGCGCGGCGAGCGCGCTACCAAGCGTTTATGGCGCATATTCCCACTGGCGATACGCTATGGCTAGCCCAGCACCAAGATGACCAAGCAGAGACGCTACTGCTGGCCGCGTTGCGTGGCAGTGGTGTGCGTGGCTTGGCGGGTATGCCTTTTCGCCGCGAGTGGCAGGGGCTCACTCTGCTGCGCCCCTGGTTGAGTGTCAGCAGACAGACGTTGGCTGATGCGGCGCATGGATTATCAATTAGTTGGTGCGAAGACCCAACAAACCGAGACATCGCGTTTGATCGCAATCGTTTACGCCATCAGGTGATGCCAGCATTACAGCTACGTTGGCCTGGTGCTGCACGAGCCCTTGCCAATAGCGCCCAGCATGCCGGTGAGGCAGACCAGCTGTTGGCGGCCTATGCCGCGGAAGAACTGGCAACGCTGATGCGCGGAGAGCACTGCATGGATGCTACGCTGCTTAGTCAACGCTCCTTACCTCGCCAGCGGCTGCTGGTGCGTACGCTTTGTAAGCAGCTAGCGCTCCCAACCCCCCCGCAAAAACGCCTTGAAAGCCTGCTAGCGCAGTTAGGCGCAGTGAACGACGCCCAGGTGAAGGTTGAATGGCCAGGAGTAGACGCACGGATTTGGCAACGCCGTCTCTATCTCATGGCACCGCTTAAGCCACTGCCTAAGTGGGAAGTCGAGTGGGAAGGCGCGCCAGGGCAACTAACCCCTTTGGGCGTGCTGGAAGTATCGCTGGCACCGCCGCGCCGCGTAACGTTGCGTTGGCGACGTGGTGGTGAAGTGGTGGCGTTAAAAGAGCGTGGACGGCGTGACGTTAAACGCTTGCTCCAAGAGCGGGGAGTGCCGCCCTGGGAACGTGAGCGTTTGATTGTAGTAATGGAAGGTGAGTCATGCCTGGGCGTTATTCAGCCGCCTGCCGACGTATTGTGGCAGGCTGAAGGCGTTGCTCTTGCCTCTACCTCTACGCAACCGAAAACGTAAATCCAGCCGCTGTCATATAGGCCTGTTCCTGCTCCATATCGGTACTTAACAGCGTCGGTTCGTCGCTGGCTGGTAGCGTCATCAGCAGCGCTTCACCCTCTGCGTTAATCTCTGGTAGCGGCGGGGGATTTTCAGACCGGGAGTGATTAATAAGCACGGCAAGGCGCAGCAGGCGAGCAAGTTTGGCACAGCCTTCTTGGTGTGAGGCGGGCAGCGCCTGCCACTCTTTAGTCGGAAACTTGCGTCGATGGGCGCGCACTAAAAACGCCAGTAGACGCTGCTCAGGGCGTGAAAAGCCAGCCAGGTCGGAATGTTCTAGCAAATAGGCGCCGTGGCGATGGAATTGACTATGAGAGATAGCCAAGCCAATTTCATGTACATGACTTGCCCAGACAAGATAATGGCCTTGCTCTTGGGTTAGCCCCCAGGCTTTTTTTACTTTATTGAATAAGCGAAGGGCCGTGTCGGCGACATTTTCTGCCTGCCGAGAATCAACATCATAAATCCGCTTCAATGCATCTAGGCTTTTAGAACGGGTATCTTCCGCACTATTCCGTCCTGCCATGTCATAAAGCACTCCTTCGCGCAGGGCGCCGTCTGCAAAGCGCATTTGGGAAAGATTAAAGGCTTCAAAAATAGCGTTTAAAATGGCGATACCTGCTGGAAAGACTTTTGCTCGGTCAGGCTTTAGACCATCTAGCTCAACTTTCTCCAGCTGTTTGCATTTTAGTAGGCGTTCACGCAGCTTTTTCAATCCACTACGGGTGATAACACCTTCTTGGGGCGAATCGCCGTAAGCATATAACACGCTCGCGGCAGCCTTTATCGTTCCGCTAGAGCCCACGGGGTCATCCCAGCCAAGGCGTAGGTAGGGACGCTGAATGTTGGCCAGTTCTGACAGGGCAGACAGCTCAGCACGACGCATACGCTTTTCACTAATTTCGCCATCAGGAAAAAAGCGGCTGCTGAAGGTGACGCAGCCCATGCGTAAGCTCTCAAGTGCTTTGGGCTCGAAGGCTTCGCCAATGATAAATTCCGTCGATCCGCCGCCGATATCAACAATTAAGCGGCGGCCATTTTCGGCTAGCGCGTGGGCGGCGCCTAAATAAATAAGCCGGGCCTCTTCGCGGCCAGCAATAATTTCGATAGCGTGGCCAAGCTGCGCTTCGGCACGCTCGATAAACGCTTGGCTGTTATAGGCATCGCGCAACGCATTCGTACCGACAATGCGCAGATTGGCATCCTCAATGTCGTTGAGAAAGGGTGCAAAACGGCCTAGACAGTCCAACGCGCGCTGCATGGCTGCCTCGTTTAAATAGCCGTTCTCGTCTAGCCCAGCGGCTAACTGAACCTTTTCACCCATCCTGGCAACGACTTGAAGGCGCTCGTTTTGATAGTTAGCGACCAGCAGGTGGAAGCTGTTAGAACCCAGGTCGATGGCGGCTAAGCGCTGTGGTTCAGTGTTATCCAGTTCAGCCGACGGCGCGGTGAGAGGGAGTGAAATTTCCTTGGGCATGGGCGTTCCTTCCTAGTGGCTATGCCAAGGTTGCGGTGCCTTATTAGTATTGTCAATTGTCAAAGACTTGCGTTTATCGCGGGCCTTGACTACCATCGAACTACTGGCTTGATCCGAGTTAACTTGTTTGCCTATTAAACAGGCGTATTACTCGGGTATTCCGAGCAGTACGTATCCAATGGCATCAGCCAGATGTCCAAGTCGTCAGATAACCCGCTGAAACAGCATTTTCTGTGCCGATCAGATTAACTAGTTTATTAGCACCCTCACGTTAAGCAGTCGTTGATGCCGTTACTCCTTTATTGGCATTTACTTCAAGACTGCCTAGCTTTCAGTATCTGAGTGTGTGCCTAGATGGGGTTCTGAACGCATCACTCGGCGCTTAGCCCTACTTTTAGGTCACGCCTCCTGTCTTATTCCCGGCGCTTGTCGCCCAGCTTTCATGAGCAACTTTCTAACACACCGATGAATCTCACTGAACTCAAGCAAAAAACCGTTCCCGAGCTGCTCGATATCGCCCGCGAGATGGGTATCGACAACTTAGCCCGTTCGCGCAAGCAGGACATCATTTTCGCCATCCTCAAAAAGCATGCTAAAAGTGGAGAGGATATTTATGGCGATGGTGTGCTGGAAATCCTTCAGGATGGCTTCGGCTTCCTGCGTAGCGCTGACAGCTCGTACCTCGCTGGACCGGATGATATCTACGTATCGCCGTCTCAGATCCGTCGTTTCAATCTGCGTAAAGGCGACTCCATTTCCGGCAAAATCCGCCCGCCTAAAGAAGGTGAGCGCTACTTTGCCCTGCTCAAAGTTAGCCAGATCAACTTTGATCGTCCGGAAAATGCCAAGCATAAGATTCTCTTTGAGAACTTAACGCCGCTGTTCCCAGACGACCGGCTGCGCATGGAGATTGGTAATGGCTCTACCGAAGATCTTACCGCGCGCATCATTGACCTGACTGCGCCGATTGGTAAAGGTCAGCGTGGTCTGCTGGTGTCACCGCCTAAAGCGGGTAAGACACTGATGCTACAGAACATCGCGACGTCCATTACGCGCAACAATCCTGAGTGCCATCTGATTGTATTGCTGATCGATGAGCGTCCTGAGGAAGTGACCGAAATGTCACGCACCGTGCGTGGCGAAGTGGTCGCCTCGACCTTCGATGAACCACCCGCCCGCCACGTGCAGGTTGCAGAAATGGTTATCGAAAAAGCCAAGCGTCTGGTAGAGCACAAGAAGGACGTGGTGATTCTGCTCGACTCCATCACCCGTCTGGCGCGTGCCTACAACACCGTAGTGCCCAGCTCCGGCAAAGTGCTAACTGGTGGTGTGGACGCTCATGCCCTCGAGAAGCCGAAACGCTTCTTCGGTGCTGCACGTAATATCGAAGAGGGCGGTAGCCTGACGATTATTGCCACTGCACTGGTCGATACTGGCTCGAAAATGGACGAAGTCATCTTCGAAGAGTTCAAGGGCACCGGCAACATGGAAGCGCACCTTGACCGCAAGCTGGCTGAGAAACGCGTATTCCCCGCGATCAATATCCGTCGCAGCGGTACTCGGCGTGAAGACCTACTGGCGTCTGAAGATGAAATGCAGCGCATGTGGATTCTTCGCAAGCTGCTCAACCCAATGGAAGACACGGCTGCTACAGAGTTCCTGATTGACCGTCTGAAGGATACCAAGACGAATCTGGAGTTCTTTGAAGCGATGAAGCGCCGCTAGGCGCTGCATTACGGCCAAGCATTAGCGATAAATGTCTGACAGCCGGGGAAGTGCCTTGGGGAGAGTGCCTTGAAGTACCACGACTTGCGCGATTTTATTGCGGCACTTGAAGCGCAGGGTGAACTTAAGCGAATTAAAGCAGAAGTTGATCCTTATCTGGAAATTACCGAAATTTGTGACCGGACATTGCGTGCTGGTGGCCCCGCACTGCTGTTTGAGAATGTGAAGGGGCATGACATGCCGCTGCTGGGCAACCTGTTTGGTACGCCTAAACGGGTTGCGCTGGGCATGGGGCAGGATTCGGTAGAGGCGCTGCGCGAAGTGGGTAAGCTACTGGCGTTTCTAAAAGAGCCCGATCCGCCCAAAGGGCTAAAAGACGCCTGGGACAAGCTGCCGATTTTCAAGCAAGTGCTAAGCATGGGGCCAAAAGTCGTTAAGCGGGCCCCGGTACAAGAGCTATCGTTTGAAGGCGATGAGGTTGACTTAGATCGTTTACCGATCCAGCACTGCTGGCCTGGCGATGCGGCGCCGCTAGTGACTTGGCCATTGGTGATTACCAAAGGCCCGCATAAAAAGCGTCAAAACCTCGGTATTTACCGCCAACAGAAAATTGCTAAAAACCGTCTGATTATGCGTTGGCTCTCCCATCGAGGCGGTGCGCTGGATTTTCTTGAGTTTCAAAAAGCGCATCCCGGTGAGCCATTTCCTGTGGCGGTGGCACTGGGGGCCGACCCTGCAACGATTTTAGGCGCCGTCACACCGGTACCCGACTCTCTCTCCGAGTATGCGTTCGCTGGGCTTCTGCGCGGTTCACGCACAGAACTTGTCAGGTGCGGACATGCGGACCTGGAAGTGCCAGCATCTGCAGAAATCATGCTTGAAGGGTTTATTTACCCCGACGATATGGCAGCGGAAGGGCCATTTGGTGATCACACCGGTTATTACAACGAAGTCGATCACTTCCCCGTTTTTACCGTCACGCGGATGACCATGCGACGGGACGCGATATACCACTCCACGTATACCGGCCGCCCACCCGATGAGCCAGCTATTCTAGGCGTTGCGCTTAACGAGGTATTTGTGCCGATCCTGTGTAAGCAGTTCCCGGAGATTGTTGACTTCTACCTGCCGCCGGAAGGGTGCTCCTATCGGATGGCCGTCGTGACCATGAAAAAGCAGTACCCAGGTCACGCCAAGCGCGTCATGATGGGGGTTTGGAGCTTTCTGCGTCAGTTTATGTACACCAAGTTTGTCATTGTACTGGATGACGATGTCGACGCGCGTAACTGGGAAGACGTGATGTGGGCAATTACCACGCGTATGGACCCAGCGCGGGATACCGTGATGGTGGAAAATACCCCCATTGATTACCTCGACTTTGCGTCTCCGGTGTCCGGGTTGGGTTCTAAAATGGGGCTCGACGCCACCAATAAATGGCCAGGAGAAACGGATCGAGAGTGGGGGACTCCCATCGTGATGGACGATTCGATAAAGACCCGCGTTGACGAGCGTTGGGACGAGCTGGGTATTGATATCCCGTTACCCACACCTCGCCACGGCTAACCCAGTGGCGCAGGTCGGACGATTCTTCATAAAGAGGCTTTCATGAGCGCAAGCACGTCAACTTGCAAGACGTTAACCTGCCAGGTAACCGCCGTTGAGGATTTAAATCCCGACGTCTTTGGGGTGACCCTGGAAGGGCGGCCAGAAGCCATGCAGCATGCGCCTGGCCAGTATTTAGAGCTGAAACTAGACGATAACACCTGGGTGCCGTTTTCAATTGCCAGCGCTGAACGTGGCGATGGCATTATCGAATTGCATATTCAGCACTGGCCTGAACGGGATAACTCTGCTCGCCTGAGAGAGTTGTTGCAGGTGGCCAACCAGTTGACCGTACGCTTACCCAGTGGTGACTGTGTGCTGGACGCCGAAAGCGAGCGCCCGCTACTGCTGGTTGCGGCAGGCACCGGTTTTGCACAGATGAAAGCCATTGTAGAAGCGACGCTACGGCAGCAGCCCGCTCGGCCTATCTCGCTATGGTGGGCAAACCGCGAGCACCGCGATCTGTATGCCGAAGACTTGGCCTGCGAATGGGCACAACAGTATGCCAATGTTGCTTTTCAAGCCGTAACAGAGTTTCCGCTTACCGAGCCGCTGGCGGTTGGTGAACGAATATCACACCATCAAGGACGCATTGACCTAGTGCTGGAAAGTGCCCTTGAGAGCGAACTTACAAAGGCTCAGTTGACGCTCAGCGATTGTGATATCTTCCTATCAGGCTCGCCGGGGATGGTTTATGCCTGTGCTGATGTGTTCGAGCGAAAAAACATCAGTAGTGAGAGAATGTTCTCGGATGTATTTGCCTACGCTCCTCGCCCTCACTAAAATGATTGGCCGATAACTGACGCACGGCATGTGCCGATAACCGATACCGATAAAAAAGGAGGCTTTCATGGCCCACCATGACGACAACTTCAAAGACGAATCAGGTTTACTTTCTATTGTGCTCGGTGTTGTGGTCCTGGTTAGCATGAGTGCACTGCCCGCAACGATTGGTTGGGTACAAGCGTTTGGCGGTTGATGGTTGCCATTTTGTTCCTATGCAGGCAGGATTGAACACTCAGATGTCATCGTTCTCGATGAGCAACGTGAATTAGACTTGTAAATTAGGATGTAGCCATGCACACAGCACAATGCACATGCCACACACAAGCAAGGCCGGTATCGGCGACTAGTGCTTGGGCGTGCGTTGCTGCATTCTTTTATGCTGCCTATTGGTTTAGCCACGGTGTGCCCCTGGCCGACCAGTAGCGTCGCGCCATCAGGCACACCGACTAGGTTGCCTGCCGCATGCAAAGAAGCCTCGGTTGGTAGCCCAACCGAGGCTTCTTTTGTTTTCACTGTTTATTTAGCTTAACTAGTCAGGTTTCACAGATATTTCATCAAGGAGCTGCATCATGATGTACCGCGCAAACTCTCTCGCTAATCTGCTCGCCAATATTGCCAACTATATCGGTTATGGCTATGGCTGGCGATTTAGCGACGCGCGGTCGGTGCAAGCTGCCACCTCCGACCGTGCAAGCCTGGGTGGCAAGTTATTGTTATCACGATGTCACACGCTTCCGGAGAGTTAAGTTATGAATGCCCATGTCAGCCCAGCTTGCACAACCTTGTCAAACCTAGCGTCATTAACGAACGGCCCCTCAAGCTCATCGCAGCCATTGCCTTTGCCGGCAGAGCTACGCCGCAGTGTCGCTATCAATAGCCAACTGGGTGAGCAAATTGCCCACCAGCGTCAAGCGGTTCAGCGTATCCTGAATGGTCAAGATAAGCGCTTATTAGTGGTTGTCGGCCCCTGTTCCGTCCACGATCCAGAGGCAGCGTTAGAGTATGCCGATCGGTTGGCTGCGCTAAGCGAAGAAGTTAGCGAGCAACTATTACCGGTAATGCGTGTTTACGTAGAAAAGCCGCGTACCACCGTTGGTTGGAAAGGTTTGGCATACGACCCTGGGCTAGATGGCAGTGGTGATATGTCAAAAGGCATCACCCTATCTCGTGAGCTTATGCACGCGGTTGCCACGCGGGGGCTGCCGGTGGCCACAGAGCTTCTACAGCCAATGCTAGCCCCCTACTTAGATGATCTGCTGAGCTGGGTCGCTATTGGTGCTCGTACCACTGAGTCGCAGTTACACCGAGAGCTGGCAAGTGATCTTGCGGCAGCAGTGGGGTTCAAAAATGCGACGAGCGGCGACGTTCAGGTTGCCATTGATGCCATGCAGGCAGCGGCTCATTCCCACCAGCGTTTCGCCATGGATAATGAAGGACGCCCGATCATGCAGGAAACGGCTGGTAACCCCAATACGCATGTGGTGTTACGAGGTGGTCATGGCGAGCCAAACTACCAGGCGAATCATGTGCGAGCGGCGGTGAATACCTTACGAGATGCCGGACAGAACCCTCGCTTAATGGTGGACTGCAGCCACGCCAATGCGCGAAAAGATCACCGACGCCAAAGCGAAGTGCTGCTCGACGTGTTGGCGCAGCGCAAGGCAGGCGATGCCAACTTGGTGGCGCTAATGCTCGAAAGTCACCTGTTTGAAGGTAAGCAAGCGTTGTCGCCTAACGCGATGCGCTACGGCGTATCGGTGACCGATGCCTGTGTTAGTTGGGAAACCACGGAACGATTGCTAAAAACCGCTGCTGAGCGAATGAGTTAACCCAGTCATCTTCCAGCAGCTTGATAATCTCTTGTTTGCCCTGGCCAGCCCCGTATCATAAGAGACTACTTTTTATGATGAGGTTGGCCATGGTTTTCACCCTTGAGCAGCATAATCCCAGTAGTTACCAGCGCAAGGCACGAATGATCAGTATTGCCATGGCAGGGCAATTAATTGTCTTCGGGTTACTGTTTTCGATGCTTTTAACTTCCGCTTTTGGCAGCACTTTATGGCTCAATGGGTTGGGGGTCTTCCTTGGCTTATTGGCCACCAGCGTACTGTTTGCGGTGCTTAAGGATCGCCCATGGATGGTTGAAATGCGCTATGTATGGCAGCTCAAGCACCACCTTTCTCAGATTAGTGGCTACCTGCAGCCACTGCGCCGCGGCGTGGAGGAAGATAATCGTGTAGCGCTGGATATTGTGACATTTTACCATCAAGGCATGACGCAGCTCGCTGAACTTAACGGCCGTACTACCGATGATGATTCTGAACGCCTAGCTGAAAAAATGCAGATAAAGTTAAAGCGCGAAGAGCTGGGGCTGCCAGCCCAGGTTGACAGTTTTGACCCGCAGGACTTAAAAGCATTTAAGCGTCGCTAATTGAAGTGAAATTTATTTATTAAGAAGAGCGACGCCGAGCGTTAACTAGACGCCATTGACGGTGCCTATGATGATCAAAGGCATAACATCGATAGTGGTAACGATTGTGATAGCGGTAACGGTAACAACAGTGATGACAACAGGGAGCAGAATGCATGACTTACTCACCTAATCGGTTAACCGGTTTGATTGCGCTAACGGCCACGGTTGCATTGACGGGCTGTGCAAATACTGGGACAACGCCTGCTAATTCTGCTGCTGGAGTGTCCAAAACAACCGTACACAGCAGTGCACCGCTACTGCCCGCTACGCTATTCCCAGGCAGCGCGGCTCATTTTGACGCTTGGGAGTGTCAGCCCGCAAACCAGAACTTGGTCACCGCGGTGAACGACGATAACCTGCGTCTTTGGTCACTACATGGTGCCTGGCGTTTACCGGAAGCGATTGTGGCAAGCGGTGCGCGCTATCAAGATGGTGAGATCAGCTTCTGGAATCGTGGCGATCAAGCGCAGGTTGAAACACCGCGTGGTCAGTTGCAATGCCAACAGGGGCAGCGCCGAGCCGCAGCAACCCGCGCTGACCATCCTGGTGTGATGTTTCTAGGGCGTGGTAATGAGCCGGGCTGGTCGATTGAGCTAGCTCATGACGCACCGATGATGACCTGGACAACGGGCTATGGCAGCGAGACGCAAATCATGCCCTATATGGTAAGCGTCATGGACAATGAGGCGGGCAGAGTGGTGATTGAAAATGCCAACGCAGAGGAGTTTTTCCGTGTACGCATTGAGTCGGGAGCCTGTTTTGATGACATGAAAGGCCAGCCGTATCCCGCTCGAGTCACATTGACCATCGGCGGGCAGCAGTACAAAGGCTGTGGTCAGGGCATCGCTCCTTAGTTGGCACGGTCTTTTGAGTCCACTGATGTGTCAGCAATGGTAAAGCGAAGGCTCGGCACGCCATTGTGCTTCAATAAAGTCGCTGGCACACAGTGCGGTGTTATCACCGATAGCCCTGGCAGCGAGCCTTGAAAGTATTTCCAGTCTAGGCTCTCGGGAGGTTTCTAGTTGCTCGCTTATGTCGGCAGGGTGCCAAGAACCATCTCTCCACGTTGCCAGGGTAAAACTGAACGGATGAAAGCCTGGAAAGCCAAGGCGAATATCGGTGGCGATTAGCGTTTCCTGACCATCGATCAACAGCGTGTCATAGCGTAGAAAGGGGCCAGTAAACCATGTCAGCCGTTGGCCAAGTGGGCTGGCTAGCACGCTTTTCTCAAGTGCGACGTTGCGCTTTATAGGTTCAAGCGTTGGTGCGTCCTGATTATCAAATACGCTGATCAAACTCTCAAAATAGCGATCTCCGTCAATAACCGTCGCGCGCCACAGTGCAATATTAAACGGCGTCGGTTGAATCAATACCGGTGCTGCCTGTAAGCCAGCGTCCGCCAGTGCTGGGGCTAAGCGTTGCTCAACGCTCCATTTCGCGCCTGCCGCCAGTAGTAAATACATGCTGGATACGACTAATCCGATCGTACAAGCCCTACGCACTTTTTTGGCGGCAATAGCGATGGTTAACGCAACCAGCAGCGGTAGGGTGTAAAAAGGATCGATAATAAACACGATAGGCCACGCTATGGGTGGCATATCCAGTGGCCAGAACAGCTGAGTGCCGTAAGTAGTAAATGAATCAAGTACCGGGTGGGTTGTCAGACAGAGAACGAAAAAACACCACCATCTCCCCAGGCTGATATCACGCGCAGGTATGAAACGCTGGCACAGTAGCGCCACTATCGTGGCTAAGCCAGTCAGCACAAATAGGGAGTGGCTAAAACCGCGGTGCTCAGTCACATTAGCCACTGCATCGCCATAATCAAGCATCACGTCTAGATCGGGCAGCGTGCCGAGCACTGCACCCATTATTATGGCTTTGCGACCCAGTCGTTTACCTAATATTGCACCACCTATGGCGGCCCCAAGGGCTGCTTGTGTGACTGAATCCACGTAGGTCTCCTTGGGGCGGCCCCGTATTCCAAGTAAGCTAGGTATTATTGTACATGTCGGTGAAGAGGGTTTTTAAATGTCACGAAATCGTCTAATTAAAGGTCTAGTGGGCAGCCTTCTTGCTGCCTATTCGCTAAGCGCTTTGGCAGCGCCTACGATTGATGTGCACAGCGATCCTAACTGTGGCTGCTGTAGTGCATGGGTAAGCCATCTTGAAGAAGCCGGGTTTACTGTAAACCATCACCGTGACGGCGATCTTCGGTCAGTCAAAGTAGCCAATAACGTTCCTGCAGAACTAGCATCTTGCCACACAGCCATCGTTGATGGTTACGTGATAGAAGGCCATGTACCCGCCGCAGATATTAAGCGACTGCTAGAAGAACAGCCAAACGTTATCGGGTTAACTGTGCCAGGTATGCCGCATGGTTCTCCGGGCATGGAAACCGGGCGGGTGGATGATTACGCTGTTCTCAGCTGGACCCGCAACGACAGCACCCCCGCTATCTTTAGCGAATATACTCAGTAATGATGGAGGGAGAATGACATGCAGTTTTTGCACACTATGGTAAGGGTAAGCGACTTAGATGCATCGTTGAATTTTTACTGCGATCTTTTAGGGTTGAAAGAAGTGCGTCGCAAAGAAAATGAAAAGGGCCGTTTTACGCTGGTCTTTCTCGTCGCGCCGGAAGATGAAGCGCGCTCCGAACGCTTAGCGGCACCAGAGCTTGAGTTGACCTATAACTGGGATCCAGAAGAGCTCTCCGGCGGGCGTAACTTCGGGCATTTGGCCTATCGCGTTGACGATATTTACGCGCTATGCAAAAAGCTTCAAGATAACGGCGTTACCATTAACCGCCCGCCGCGGGATGGGCATATGGCGTTCGTGAAGTCGCCCGACGGTATTTCTGTCGAGCTACTGCAAAAAGGCGATGCGTTGCCCTCTCAGGAGCCATGGGCGTCAATGGAAAACAGCGGAAGCTGGTAATTTGTCAATAAGGAGCATGAGACAGTGACGGTCAAATTTGGAGCAATGCTAGCCGGTGTCGCTACCGCACTATTAATCAGTGCGTGTAGCAGTACACCAGAGCAAGAGAGCACGGCAGCGCCGGAAAACGTGTCGCTGTCAGGCCCGATAGTCGATCAGCGTTGGAATTTACTGCTCGTAGGTACCGATGAGCGGGTATCGTTACCCAATACGCCATTCTTTCAAATTGGACGCGACGGCAGCGTGAGCGGTTCGGATGGTTGTAACCGATTTACCGGCAGTGTGGAGTTGGGTGAAAATCAACGTATCGAGTTTAGCCAGCTCGCCTCGACACGCATGGCTTGCCCCAATATGGAAGACGCCAAGCAGGTAACAGATATGCTCGATACGGCCTATCGCTACCTCATCGACCATGATCGGCTGGTGTTTTTTGGACCAGATAGCCGCGTATTAGGCGGCTGGCGCGAAGCTAACTAAGCCTTCAGTTAGCATCTGATCGCAGTTATCTAGTGCTTAAAAGGCGGGTTGAAGCGGGCAATAAAGCGCGCATCAATCCGCTTTTTCCATTCCCATACCCAGCGGCCTGAGAAACCGATGGCGCCTCTACTGGCAATCGCATGGCCGTCGCCAGTGCCAATTAGAGCCAGGACACGTTTTGGTGGCTTCCACTCGGCCAGCGGTTCATTGTGACAGGCGGCGCGCAGGTTCTCCGCCAGCACTGGTCCCTGGCGCACGGCGTAAACTCCGGCCTTGGGTAGTAGAGAAGAGCGCAGTGGAGAAGAATGCCGTGGTTGATTGAACGCTGCACAGTCACCCGCGGCAAAAAGCCCCGGCTGGCCCGTTACCTCAAGTGTCTTATTCACCTGGATGAATCCCCGCTTCTCCAGCGGCAGCGGGGTGTCTTGCAGCCAAGGTTGGCCAACGGCACCGGTAGCCCACAGCACGATATCCGCGTCAATCAGTTCGCCTTTAGAGGTTTGGACGCCACCTGCTATTAGCGCCTGGCCGCGGACACCGTGCAACACCGTAACGCCTGCTCGACGCAGAGCGCGTTGGGTTAGCCAGCGGGGCAGCCAACCTACGTCGGGTAGCAGTGTTGTTGATGCGCTGACAAGCGCGCCTTGCCAAGTAATATCTGAACGCTGTTGGCGCAGCTGCGCCAGCACACTCATTAAGGTTTCACAGCCTGCCGCGCCGCCGCCTACGCTTACCACCCGCTGTGTAGACCCCCGGGGAAGCTGGTCGACTTTCTCTCTTAGCGCTTGCCAGCGGTAATGCAGTGAACTAAGCGGTCGCATCGCCAACAAGTAGGGGCTTTGTTCGTCATGCTTGTCGAGAAACGACTGTTCGGGCAGCCTTAACGTAGAGCCCACGTTAAATGAGGCCACATCAAAATGGATTGCCTCGCCGTTAGCTAGCGTTAGCTGGCGCTTAGTGGGATCGAGAGCCATTGCAGGCGAGGTGATTAAGAGAGCGCCTGCCCGTTGAGATAGCGCCGCTACATCAATTTGTGTTTCGCGTAGCGTGCATTCCCCTGCCAGCCACGCTGGCACGCTGCCAGAATAGGCTGACAGCGCACTGTCGCTAACCACGGTGATAGCGATTGACGGATCTGGGTGCTGAGCAAAGGCTTCCAACACGAAGGCATGGGCATGGCCCGCGCCAATCAGTACGAGATCTTTCATGGAGGGTGTCATTTTTCCGCGCCACGCCGCCAGCGGAAATAACGCTCCAACAAGGTGAGAATACGCTCGGGTTTATGGGCATTTTTCCACATGCCAGCAGTGGCCTTGGCAGCTTCACCAAGGGTGGGATAGGGGTGAATGGTGCCCAGTAGCTTGTTAAGCCCCAGGCCATGCTTCATGGCGATGGTGAACTCTCCTAGCCATTCTCCGGCGTTTTCCGCCACGATGGTCGCGCCAAGGATTTTGTCTTTACCGGGCACGGTAAGCACCTTGATAAATCCTTCGGTCGCGCCTTCGGCAATGGCGCGGTCGCTTTCACTCATGGCATAGCGGGTGACTTCAAATGCCACACCCTTAGCGGTGGCCTCTTTTTCGTTGAGCCCGACCCGCGCTACTTCCGGCTGAATATAGGTGACAGCAGGCATAAAGCGATAATCTACAGCGAAGCTTTTTAATTCACCAAACAGTGCATTGACGGCTGCGTGCCACGCCTGATGGGCAGCGGCATGCGTGAGTTGGTAGGGGCCTGCTAGGTCGCCGCAAGCCCAAATGTTAGGCAGCCGAGTTTGCAGGCGCTCGTTGAGTTCCAGCGTGCCAGTGTTGGTGGTGGTGATTCCCAACGCTTCCAGACCCAGTCCTTCAATATTAGCTTGGCGGCCAACGCTGACGAGCAAATAATCAAATTCGATGGTGATGCGCTGGCCATTGTGCTCTACCACCAGTTGATGTCCGAGGCCATCTTGGCTTACTTCCAAGGCGTTGGCGCCGGTCATTACGTTAACGCCCTCCTGGGTAAGCGTGCGCTCAACGTGTTCGCCTACGTCTTGGTCTTCTCGGCCTAGCAACTGTGGAATACCCTCCACCAACGTGACCTGACTGCCCAGACGGGCAAAACTCTGGCTGAGCTCGCAGCCAATTGCTCCGCCGCCGAGTACGACCAAGCGTTTAGGCAGTTCCGTGAGTGACCACAGGTTTTCTGAGGTGAGCAGTGGTGCATGCTCGATACCTGGAAGCGATGGCACGTGGGGGCGTGCGCCAGTGGCTAGCACAATATGGCGGGCGGTCAGGGTTTTATCACCGACCTTAACTTCCCAAGGAGACGTCAGAGTGGCGTGCTCCTGATACACCTCAACGCCCAGTTTAGTGTAACGCTCGACACTATCGTGGGGTTCAATATCAGTAATGGCTTGGTGTACGTGCTTCATCACCTTGGCAAAATCAATCTCCGGCTCGCCAGCGTTAACGCCAAAGCGATGTGCTGTACGCACGTCGTGAGCAGCACGGGCGGCGCGGATTAGCGCCTTTGAAGGTACACAACCGGTATTCAGGCAGTCACCGCCCATCTTATGCTTTTCTACCAACGCTACTTTAGCTTTTACGGCGCTGCCGATGTAGCTAGTGACGAGACCCGCCGAGCCGCCGCCGATGACCACAATGTCGTAATCAAACCGGGATGGACGCTTAAAACCACGATAGGCATTGCGTTTTTGCACCTGTAGCGCAATACGGCGAGCTATCCAAGGGAATATGGCCAGCAGCGCAAACGAGGCCAAAAGCCCAGGAGAAATAATCCCGCCCAGGCTTTCAAGTTCACCCAATTGGCCGCCCGCATTTACGTAAACCACCGTGCCGGGCAGCATGCCTAGCTGGCTTACCCAATAAAAGGTGACTGTTTTAAGCCGCGTTAAGCCCATCACCAGATTGATCATAAAGAAAGGGAATATCGGCACTAAGCGAAGGGTGAAGAGATAAAACGCACCATCTTTATCAACGCCACGATTCACCGTATCGAACTGGCGCGGA
This sequence comes from Halomonas sp. 3A7M, assembly GCF_014897875.1. Taxonomy (NCBI): domain Bacteria; kingdom Pseudomonadati; phylum Pseudomonadota; class Gammaproteobacteria; order Oceanospirillales; family Halomonadaceae; genus Halomonas; species Halomonas sp. 3A7M. Next base: position 6,572 of record NZ_JABUZD010000061.1, on the reverse strand, counting down.
AAACGCTTTTCAATCGGCTGTCGAAACAGGAACCGTGAGAGTAAAAAGGCTAGCGTTGCGCCGATGGTGCTGGCAAAGGAGATAATTAACAGCCCCCAACCGAGGCCAAACAGCGCGCCACCCAGCAGAGTGAGGAGTGTCGCGCCGGGTAGCGATAGTGTCGTCATGACCACATACAGCGCAAAGAAAATGCCCGCAACCTGCCAAGGGGATTGCTGAAATGCAGCCTGGAAATCGCTGCGATAAGCTTGCAGGGTTTCCAAGGTGAAAAACGTATGGGCACCGCTCACGTAAAAGCCCAGCACGGCCAGTAGCAGCAGGGTGATAATCAGCAGGCGCTGGCGGTTCATGGCAGGCTCCGTTGGGGCAAGGTGGTGTTAGCAGCAGAACATTCGTTCAGTAACAGTGACGTAAAGGGCGGAATCCTTACAGACTGTTTGCGTGCTTCAGCGTTTGTTGCCAGCGCTGCCAGTCTTCTGGGCGGTCAATATCCCACATGGTGTCGGGAAAGATGGCCTCTAATGTCAGCGCGGCAAGCCGCTGACGAGTGACCTGGAGCACTTGCTCGGTTCCCCAAGGGATATCCTCAAAGAGGCTAGGATGATCGTCATGAGTGCCGATCAACCCATAGCCGCCGTCTTCGGCAGGTAAAATCACCACGGGCACGTTTTTAAGCGCCGCACTGCACCGCCTAAGCATGGCAACGGTGATGCTAGGGCAATCAGTGCCCATCACCATCGATGGACCTTGTGTGCTATTCAGTGCATGCCGGACGCGCATTCCCACATCGCCCTGCCGTTGAGTGGCGAGCGAAATGCCGTAGTGAGACTGCAGCTCCACAAACAACGGATGCTGATGCTCTAAGGAGGTCCATAGCGTGACGTGTTGCGATCCCAGTGCTTGGCAGGCGGTGGCAACGCAGTGGCGAACCATGGTGGCATGGGCTTGTGCCGCACCTTCTGGCCCTAGGCAAGGAATTAAGCGCGTTTTCGCCTGCCCTGGCAGTGGCGCTTTGGCCAGTAGATGTAAATGGGGCAGCACCGGTGACTTAACGGGCATTGCGATACTCCTTGGCCAGTTGGGTGGCGCTGACGCCGCGCCAGTAGCGATAACGTAGTCGCCACATCAGGCAAATCGTTTTCCAGGCGCCGAACTGATCCCAGCGCCTGCCTGAGCTTATCACTTTGGCACGTAGGCAGGCGGGGCGAGAAACTGCCTTTAGCCGCTTGCTTAGCTCAATATCTTCCATTAACGGTTGTTCGGGAAAGCCGCCGACCGCTTCAAAAGACGCTCGGCGTAGGAACATGCCCTGGTCGCCGGTGGCGATACCGCTCAGCCGTGAGCGTAGGTTCATCAGAAGGCTAACGAGCGGCAGCCAGCGGCTTTTTCCCTCAAGGTGAATATCAAACCGCCCCCAGCAATTCGTGTTCAGCGATTGGAAGATCAGCTTGCAGGCCCCTTCGGGGAGCCGGGTGTCAGCATGTAAAAATAGCAGCGCTGTTGAGCGCGCGTGTTCTGCGCCCAGGTTCATCTGCTGTGCCCGGCCAGGGGCGCTCGTCAGTAGCGTATCCGCTAGCGGAGTGGCTAACGCCATGCTGTCATCGGTACTTCCCCCATCGACCACAATGATTTCCGTGCCTGCTTCTCTCAGCACTTGCAGAGGCGCCAGGGCAGCTTGAATGCCGTCTGCTTCATTGAGCATAGGGATAATGATACTGAGTTGCGGCGTTTCAGCGCCAGGGTTAACCAAGGGCAATGATTGGCCCTCCGGCGGCATTGGCATCGGCTTCATCATGGGTAACCAGCAGTGTAGGCAGGCCCGCTTCGCGAAGCTGGCCGAACACTAGCGTACGCATTTCCTGGCGCAGTGCGGTGTCCAGTTTGGAAAACGGCTCATCCAGCAGCACGGCACGGGGCTGTGAAAGCAGCAGGCGCATCAGCGCCACCCTAGCTTGCTGGCCGCCGGAAAGGGTCGCCGGATCGCGGTTTTCAAAGCCCTCCAGCCCCACTTGATTCAACGCTTGGGCAACTTGCTGGCGTTTGTCGTTGGCATGGTGTGGCAGGCCAAAGCGTAAATTCCCAGCCACGCTTAAATGGGGAAATAGCATCGGATCCTGAAACAGCAGGCCAATGCCACGCTGTTCGGCGGGCAGGGTATCCAGGCGTTTATCGCCCAGATAGAGTTGACCTTGAGCCTGAAAGGCAGGCGACAAAAAGCCCGCCAGATAGGCCAGCAAGGTAGACTTGCCTGAGCCGGAAGGGCCCATCACGGTTAATACTTCGCCAGGCGCTATGTCACGGTGCATTGCCAGCAGCGTTTCGCCTGCCAGCGTGATCGTCATCTGTTTGATGTGCAGCGGTTGAAGATTTTGGGTCATGCAACTCCTCGCATTTGGCGGCGTTTTGCCCATACAAGGCGGGGAATCATGAGTGCCAGACTAAAGCCAATAAACGGCAGTAGCGCCTGCAACAGCGCTAATACCGCCACTAGTCTTCGATTGCCGCCAGAAGCCATGGCAACAGCTTCGGTAGTGATGGTGGGTACGCGACCACCACCCAGCAGCAGTGTTGGCAAATACTGGCCAATACTGACGGCTAAGCTGACTGCGCAGGCGGTAAGTAGCGGGGCCAATAACAGTGGCAGACGCACTTGCCAGAAAGCTCGCCAGGGTGGAACACCCAGCGACAGTGCCACCTGAACCCAGCGTGAGTCCAGCCGCCGGTAGGACTCTGACAGCGATAAATAGAGATACGGCACCACAAACAACAAATGAACGGCCACCACCAAGGCGTGCTGAGGGCGGATGGCAACGCTCTCAGCGGCGACCACTAAGCCAAACAGAAAGGCCACTTGAGGCACAATTAGCGGTAAATAAAGTAGCCATTGAGCACGCCATGCAGGCAAGTGATGGCGCGCTGCATGCTCCAATGTTGCCACGACCAGTACCGCGGCGATAAGCGTCGCGGTTAGCCCTACACTCAGCGTATTGATCAGCGGTGTTGCTACGCTGGGCAGAATGCGCTGCCAATGATCCAGTGTGAATGTACCCGGTAGCGCATCCGGAAAGCGCCAAAAGCCCGCTACTGAAAACAGTGCCAACCCGGCCAGCGCACTGATCGCTAGCAAAGTGGCAGCTAGCAGCAACGCACGGCCGCCAAACGCAATCGCCGTTGCCCCTGATGCCCGCGAGCCGTTGGCCAACCAGCGTTGGCAGAGACGTTTGATTCCTTGTTCGCCAAGCCACCAAGTCAGTAGTGCCGCTAGGGTAACGCCGAACTGCAGCACAGCACCGGCAGACGCCATAAAGCGGCGGCTTAAATCGGGGTCATTAAACCAGGTGAGCACCGAAACGCTCAACGTTGGTGGCAGAGTGGGGCCAAGAATCAACGCCATATCCACCACCGAAGTGGCGTAGGCAATAACGGCATAAACCGGCAAGCGAATCAGTGGGTAGAGCGCTGGGAAAACGCACTTCAGCCAAGCAATGCCGGGCGCGTAGCCCAGCGAGCGCGCAAGAGTGACACGTTGTTCAGGACGTAACTGAGGTAACGCAGCTAAACTCATCAACAGCAAAAAGGGCACTTCTTTGAGTATCAGGCCCGCCATTAGCGCCAGCCCAAACCGGTCGTTGACGATCAGCAGATCAGGTGGGCGCTCCCACCCAGTGAGCCCAGGAGACGCCCAGCGCACCAGCAACCCTGAAGGCGCAATCAAAAAAGCTAAGCCAAAGGCCACGGCTGCATGGGGAATGGCCAGTAGTGGTGAGACCATTCGCCGAATGGCACGGTCAATCCAGGTGCCTTGGCTAGCCGCCAGAAACAGCACCACGATAAATAGTACCACCAAGGCGGTGATCAGACCGCTAAAATAGCTCAGCAGTACGGAGCGGTGGAGACCAGCGTGCGCCCATAGGTCTTGCCATGCTTCCAGATGAAACGTGTCCGCCCCGAGCACCGGTAAATAGCCAAAGGCAGGCAACAACACCATGCCAAGCCCCGCACTTACTGGAATAACCAAAAGTGCAATAAGCAGTATAGAGGCTAGCCGCAGGATCAATTAATTAACGCCATAACGCTTAAGCCACGCATCCTGTAGCGCCGTCATCCAACTGGGGTGAGGTTCGGCCAGGGTATTGGAAAGTGCATCGGCAGGCAGCGCAGATGGATGGCTTTCACCTTGTTCGAAGAGTGCCTTGTCGTTTTCATCTAACCGACTGACTGCCAATACGGTGCGATCGCCCCACATACTAAGCGACTGCTTTTGGGCTTGCGCTTCAGGTGAAAGCAGAAAGTTGGCCAGTGCCATCGCGCCTGCTTTATGGGGAGAATTATAGGGAATAGCGACAAAGTGAACGTTTCCTAGGGTGCCGCCTTCCAGCACATAGCTGCGCACACTCTCTGGAAGTTCATACTCCATCACCGCGACGGCGGCATCTGTCGAGTAGAAGGAGAAAGCTAAGCTGAGCTCGCCATCGCTCATTAATGCGCGCAGGTTAGGGCCCGATTCCGGGAAGCTGCGGCCGCTGCGCCACAGGTAAGGGTGTAACTCATCCAGATAATCCCACAATGGTGCGGTGATCTCCGCAAACTCCGCTTCAACCACTGGCGCATAAAGGGCGTCATCTTGATTTGATAATTCAATTAACGCCTGTTTTAAAAAGGTGCTACCGGTGAAATCGGGAATACGTGGATAGCTAAATTGGCCAGGATTATCTTTGGCCCACTCCAGCAAATCCGCAATACTTTGCGGCGGCGTTTCGGTTTGAGCACTGTCGTAGTAGAACGTGATTTGTGCTTTTCCCCAAGGAGACTCATAGCCTTCAGTAGGCAACGTAAAGTCGGTAACCACTTCTGGATTTTCAGCTGGGTGAGTCAAGGCGAAGTTAGGCAGAGATTCGGCAAAGGGGCCAAATAAGAGGTCCTGTTCGCGCATGGCGGCGAAGTTTTCGCCGTTAATCCAGATTAGATCGATGCGGCCATCATCCATGTTACCAGCCTGCTTTTCACCCAGTACTCGAGCAACGGCGCTGCCTGTGTCATCTAACTTTACATGCTCTACATCGACGCCATACGTGGACTGCATTTGCTCGGACACCCAAGCGATATAGCGGTTGGTGCGACTGTCACCGCCCCAGGCGTTCCAGTAAACGGTTTGACCTTCGGCAGCTTGCAGTACGGCATCCCAATCATTGGGATCTGGGGCAGCCATGGCGGGCAGCGCCAGTGACAACATGGCAGTGGCGACAGCGGTCGTTAGGGTGGTGCGTGGTTTCATCGTACACCTTTTAAAATCAGTTGGTTATAGAGATTCTTTTAGGTGGAGAAGTTCATTATGGACATGCTCAATTATCGGCAGTGATAAATAGTGCTCGACCCGGTCGCGGACATGGGCAATGACGTCAGCATCGGTGAGTTCTGCTGACCAATCCTGGCCACGGTACTCGACATCTTTGCGTTGCAAATGCTGGGCTCGCCACTTGGCACACCATGTTAATGACCACAGCCAAGTAGCACGTCGGCAGGCGACCAGTGTTTCCGCGCTGGGTGATTTACCCGCATGCGCTTGCCAACGCTGATAAAAAGCGACGACCTCTTCCAGAGTAAGCACTGCCTGGCTGTTAACGTCCCAGGTGGTCGAGGTGTAAAGCGAGGTGTGGGCTAAATCGATCCCTGGCAGACCGTAGCGGCACTTCTCTAAGTCCACCAACATCGCGCTACCTTCTGCAGTGATCAGAAAATTTCCAGGGTGGGTATCAAAGCTGATCAAGCAGCGCTCGGCATCGGGCAGCGTGGTGGGCAGTGCCTCCAGCTCATCGCGAACACGGGCAATGACATCGGGCTCCAAGTCGGCCTTTTCCAGCCACTTGGCCTGGCGGCTAACTTCCTCACACATGGCCTGCCATGAGTCAGCAGGCGCTAGTAGTGGTTCGGGATGCTCAGGTAGCGGTAAGCGGTGTAGGCTTGCCAGGGTCTCTGCGATACGTGGTAAATCCTGCGGCAGCTGCGCCAACCGTCCCTCAATGGCATCGACCAGCAGCCCGCCACGCGGTAGGGCATCGCTCACGGGCAAGATGTCATGCAAGCGGGGTACTTGGCCTCCCAGGCTGGCGCGTTCGTAGCACGCGGCTTCATATGCCAAGTTTTCGGCCGGGGCCAAGTTCATTTGGCTCTGCTTGGGCAGCCGTGCGACCCAATCATCGCCATCGCGATGTACCCACACATGATCGTGGGCAAGCCCTGTGTCCGCCATCGGTGAAAGCGATTTGTAAGCGATTTTCGTCTGTTGCAGAGTGTTTTCCAGTGCCTGCAAACGCGCCGCTAAAGGTGTTGGCATAGCGTCATCCGTGTCGGTATATGTTTAGCAATGCCAGTTAGTGGCTGTTCTTGTACTAACCTTACATGGTTACGCATAAAAAGAGATGAAGGATAAGGAGAAAAGGGGGATAGGGCGAGCATACCTCAGCCCATTGAGTTAGAGAGGCATGCGTATCGAGTGAAGTTCAAACTTAGAGCAACATGGCGTTGGCTTGTAGACATGATGGATTGACCTGCCCCTCCTCAACTTCGTGGGT